>NZ_CANG01000010.1:0-89315 GCF_000309315.1 Sedimentibacter sp. B4 | reverse complement strand
GATGTATTTTTATTATTTAATTATTTTAACCGAACAGAGAGAGAAGAATTCCTGCTGCCACAGCTGAGCCTATTACTCCTGCTACATTTGGTCCCATTGCATGCATGAGAAGGAAGTTTGAAGGATTTGCTTTTTGACCTTCAACCTGTGATACACGGGCTGCCATAGGTACTGCTGAAACTCCTGCAGATCCTATTAAAGGATTAACCTTGCCACCTGAAAGTACACACATTAGCTTTCCTATTAAAAGTCCGCCAACTGTGCTGAATGCAAATGCTGTAAGACCAAGTGCTATTATTTTTAATGTTTCAGGTTTTAAAAATTGTTCTCCTGCTGCAGTTGCTCCAACTGTCAATCCAAGGAAAATTGTAACTATGTTAACCATTGCATTTTGTGCAGTGTCTGAAAGTCTATCAACAACTCCTGATTCTTTGAAAAGATTTCCAAGCATTAGCATTCCAAGAAGAGGAGCTACTGAAGGAAGCAAAAGAACGCAGAATATTGTTACACATATTGGGAAACAAACTTTTTCAAGCTTGGACACTTCACGAAGCTGTTCCATTTTAATTTCTCTTTCCTTCTTAGTAGTAAGTGCTCTCATAATCGGAGGCTGAATAAGAGGAATAAGAGCCATGTATGAATAAGCAGCTATGGCAATAGGAGCCAATAAGTGGGGAGCAAGTCTTGAAGTAAGATAAATAGCTGTAGGACCGTCCGCTCCTCCTATAATACCAATTGATGATGCTTCCGCCGGTGTGAATCCAAGCACTCCAGCTATGATGAAAGCAATGCTTATGCCAAGCTGTGCACCAGCACCCATGAATAAACTGCTCGGTCTTGCTATTAATGGACCAAAGTCAGTCATGGCACCTATGCCAAGAAATATTAGTGAAGGATAAATTCCTTTTTTTACTCCAAAGTACAAATAGTATAACAACCCGCCAGCTTCAGATGCACTTGGAGGTGCAGCCATTAAATCTGCTAACGGCATGTTTGCAAGCAGTACGCCGAAAGCTATCGGCAAAAGCAGAAGAGGTTCGAACTTTTTTACTATGGCAAGGTATATAAGGACGCAAGATACTGCTATCATAACAACGGACTGCCATGTAAGTGCTGCGAAACCTGAGTCTGCAAGTAGTTTTATAATTGATTCAATAAACATTTTTTCCCCCTTACTGAATTACCATCAGGATGTCATTTGTTGATACGCTTGAACCCTTTGAAACCATAATCTGTGAAACAACACCATCAATTGTAGAGAAAATTTCATTCTCCATTTTCATTGCTTCAAGTATGAAAAGGAGCTGTCCTTTTTTTACAGTGGCTCCAACACTTGCCTTAACATCAAGTATTGCACCAGGCATTGGGGATTTTATTGGTTCCCCTGACACGTTTCCTGCAGGAGCTGCAGCTTGAGGAGCAGCAGCTGCGGCTGGAGCCGCCTGAACTATTGGAGCTGGAGCAGCAACTGTCGTAGTTTTAACTATGTTTGCTTTTCCTTTTTCTACTTCTACTTCATAAGATTTATCATTTATATTAACAACATATATCATTTCTATTCCTCCTTAAATAATAATTGCTAAGCAGCAATTTGTTTTATTGACTTGAATATTAGCTCTGAAAGTGGTATTCCTGATTCGTCGCTTACAATTGCCATTATCATGGCAGCTGTTTGTTCATCCACATCTTTTAACTTTAATGTTCCTGAAGAAAATTCTTCTTCTTCAACAGCAGCAACTTCAGCTGCTGGTACTTCTACAACTTTTTTTGGAAGTAATTTTAAAGCAAATGAGAATGTCCTAATTATTGCAAACAGAATTATTAATACACTAAATACTACTGCCCAACAGAACAGTGCAACCAATAAACTTTCTGAAAATGCCATTCTGTTCACCTACTTTCTTGTAATTGTGTAATTAACAGTCTTTGATTCACGTTCTTCTCTTTTCTTGAAGAATGTTTCAGCTATTTGTGGGAACGCAATGTATGAAAGAACATCTTCATCGTTTCTCGCAATTCCTTTGAGTTCTTTTTTATTTTTTTCAAATGCCGGTTCCATATCATCTGCAAATCTGTGTGTCATTGGTTTTTCGTCTCCTAAAACTTTTTTCATAAGTTCAGAATCAATTTCTCCAGGAGCCTGACCGTATTCACCTTTTACATATGATTTTATTTCTTTTGATATTGTTTTATATCTTTCGCCTGAAAGAACATTTGTAGCAGCCTGAACGCCTACCATTTGGCTCATAGGAGTTACAAGAGGAGGATAGCCCATGTCTTTTCTTACTCTTGGTGTTTCTTCAAGCACTTCTTCCAGTTTGTCAATTGCATTTTGAGCCTTCAGCTGTGAAATAAGGTTTGAAAGCATTCCGCCTGGCACCTGGTAAACAAGAGCGTCAGTTTCTGTTCCCATAACAAATGGATCCATAAGGCCTGATGAAATATATCCTGTTCTCAAAGTTTTAAAGTAATCATTTATTTTCTTTAAAGTTTTTTCATTAAGACTAGTTTCATATCCCATTTGCTTTATTGCATAATTCATTGTTTCTGTAGGAGGCTGAGATGTTCCACCGCTAAATGAAGAAATTGCTGTGTCGATTCCGTCGCATCCTGCTTCAATAGCTTTTGTGTAAGTTATTGGTCCAAGGCCTGTTGTTGAATGAGTATGAAGATATACAGGAAGTTTTACACTTTCCTTAAGAGCCTTTACAAGGTCATAAGCTTCCTGAGGCCCCATAATTCCGGCCATGTCTTTTATGCAGATTGAATGAACACCCATTTTTTCAAGCTGTTTTCCCATTGCAGCATATTTTTCAAGGTTATGTATAGGGCTTGTTGTGTAGCATATGCAGCCTTGCGCATGTTTACCTTGCTTTTTAACTTCATCAACTGCTGTCTCAATATTTCTGAAATCATTGAGGGCATCGAATATACGGAATATGTCTATGCCGTTTTTTGCTGCATGTGCAACAAACTTTCTAACAACATCATCAGGATAGTGTTTGTATCCCAAAATGTTCTGACCTCTGAAGAGCATCTGAAGTTTTGTATTTTTAACTTTAGATTTGATTTTTCTTAATCTTTCCCATGGATCTTCGTCAAGATATCTCAAACATGAGTCAAATGTTGCGCCTCCCCAGCATTCCAGAGAATAGTATCCTGCCTGATCTAATGTTTCTAAAATTCCCTCAAAATCTGAAAAAGGCATACGTGTTGCAATTAAAGATTGATTGGCATCTCTCAGAATCGTTTCGGTTATGTTTACTTTCATATATCTTCTCCTAGCATAATAGTCATAGCCTTGCTATGCAATTTTATTTATATAAAAAGCTTTAATTCCAGCTCGGAATTACTTCATTAATATGATAATACTGACATATTGATATTATTGCAGTATTATCATTATATATAAATGCAATTTACTGAAAGTCATATGTGGAAATTAGCATTTTTGATTTTATCCTTGTTTTATAAATTGCATTGTTGAAAGTTCTGATTAATAATTTGATGTTTTATAAATGAACATTATAATATTAAGAGTCTCAACTTAAAATGATTATATAACAATAGTTTTGGGGTGTCAATAGTAAAAAGCGCTTTTTGCCTAATTATTTTAGGAATAAACACATAAAACCTATTTATAAGTTTGTATATTTTTAATACAAGTTAAAATAATAAACTCACGCCAAACTTAAGTTAAATAAAAAAATCAATAAGGTAAAAAAGTTTCAAAAATAAGGATAAAATGTGGTTGAATAATAATAAAAATACTTAGAGATGTTTAAATTTCAAGGCATTATGACGATTTGAATGCAAAATGAGGAAACAAAATCAGAAACCTTACTAAATAAATTAAAGAACGGAGTTATACTTGCTAAATGAAGTAAGGTAGATTATAGATTAAAAAATTAAAGACTGTAAAATTACAGTCTTTAATGGATGGTTTATTTTATTAAGTTATTATTGGAATATGGAATACAAAATGCTTTTGGTCAGGCCCAGGATATTGTCGTAATACATTTTGCCGTTTAATTTTATGGGCATGAGGTTTCTTTTTATTCCTTCGATGGCAGTGTAGGACTTAAGATTGTACTCATTGTTATCAACGAAATAAAATTCACTTATGGATACGTCTTTGAAAAAACCTACAGGAATATCTAAATCCATTGTCTGAGAGCTTATATTCACGTTTAAATTAAAATTTATCGATGGATGGATATAATCTGCCTTAAGGTTCGATATAATGTTGAATTTGCTTACCAAAGAATTCTTTTTGATACAAAAGTTACTGTTGTTAATCCTTACTATGAGGTTATTGAAGTAAAAAACATCATCGTAAAGGTTTAAAATATTGTTCATCAAAATGGGAAGATTTAAAACATCCTCATAGTTGTGCTGCATTATGAGAAATGAAAATTCATTTCTTGGTTCTAATCTGTATGCCTCATAAAGAACAGTCACATCTTCTCCAGATAGTGTGTCTGTTCTGTTAATTTTAAAATATTCCTCTGCTGTTTTAAGTTTAAGGTCCGGAATATCAACTTTATTTTTAATCTGGCGAAGGTAGTTGTACAGATCTATTTTAATCATGGCATCTAGTTTTAAATCTACGCCATGCTTTTGTGCTTTAAAGGATAGAAAAGGGATATCGAAGCTGTTGCCGTTGTATGTTATTATGAAATTCTTGTTTTTAATTAAATCCTTTAAAAGTTTCAGAGCCTGGGGCTCGTCCACACTGTACTGACAGAAAATCTGGTATATTTTGTACACATTATCTTCATTAAGAAGAATGGTAATTGATATAATGTCAGAAAACTGCCTGGAAAGACCGGTTGTTTCTATGTCAAGAAAAACAGACTGTTTTAACAGATTATGTAATTCTTTGCTTGCTGTTATGTTTGTTTCGTTTGAGTTTACTATCATGAGGCTCCCTTTATAAAGAAAAATTATTTTGATTAATATAAAGTTATCTGATAAAATATTAAGTGGTATGCATGTATATATTAATTTCCATTTTTATGTTTTATGCTGCAGGAATAATTGCATATGAACTGAGATTTTTCAGTTTTCTTTTTTACACTTGTTTTTGCTTTGCTCATATATAACTCGTTTGTTACGAAAAAGTTTATGTACAATTCTGTAATTATTGCATTTCTTTTATTGTCCGCAGTCAACTGTAATTATAATTCAAATTCTGTTCTTGCACAACACATTAATGAAAATATGAGTGTAAGAGTAGAAATAAAAAGCAAAAATTTATCCCATTCTGATTACCTAAGCTACAATGCAGCGGTACTGACAATTGACGGGAAGAAACTTGACAGCCGTGAAAACACAATTGTGTATGTTGATAAAAATACTGAAATTGCAGAAAACTCCCTCGTTGAAATAAAAGGGAGTATCCAGAGAACTGATTTTTCCAAAAACAAGCTTTTATTTAATTACAAGAATTATCTAAGAGGTAAAAAAATTCATGCTGTTATTTTTGCGGAAGGTAAAGTTTCTGTTATAAAAAAAGACTTCTCTTTATTAAATGAAGTGTCATTAAAATTCAAGGAGTATACCAAGAACACATTTTACAGCAATTTGAGCCGTAAAAATGCAGACATAGTATTGTCAATAATATTAAGCGAGTCAGATTACCTGGAAGAAGACTTATACAATGGAATAAAGGAGATGGGTCTTGCTCATATTTTTGCTGTTTCAGGCACACATATAGTTATTATGTATGGGTTCATGTTATTTGTATTTATGTCTTTAGGTATAAGCAGGAGGATGAGCTGGATACTGTCTTGGTCTTTAATATGGTTTTACGGTTTTCTCATTGGATTTCCTGTTTCAGTAATGAGATCTCTTGTAATGTTCAGCTTGTTGTTTGGTTCAGAGGTTTTGTACAGAAAGTACAGCTCTCTTAATGCCATAGGTATGGCAGCCCTTATTCTTACAGTGTACAACCCTTACTGGCTTTCTGATGCAGGATTTCTTCTTTCATTTTCTGCTGCTTTAAGCTTCATATTGTTTAGCAGATTTATTTCAAGACATATTCCTGAAGAAAAAAAGTTCTTAAGAAATATATGTATGAATATTTTCCTGCAGGTACTTACATTGCCGGTAATTTCATATTTTTTCAACTACGTTCCACTCATGGGTATAGTTTATAACATTATTTTGATACCTGTTTTCACTGTTATTCTGGCATGGGGATTTTTGCTCCTGATTTTAAACGGAATGTTTTCTTTTATTCTCACAGTTCCTTTTCGTATTTTTGATCTAATCTTAACATCTCTCAGATACCTGGTTTATTTTTCTGACAATTTTGCATTTAATGGAATAGTTGTAAGATCTATGTCTTTTTCTGAAATCATGTTTTTTTACACTGCATTGTTTTTATGTTTGTATTTAGCGGACCACAAGAACTGTTCCATTAAAAAATTTGTTTTTAGTGTCCTCATAAGTTTTTATGTTGTTATCTATGCAATTTATCCAATACTTGATACTAATTTGTATTTCAGTGTTGCAGATGCAGGGCAGGGATTGTTCACTACAGTCAGGTACAAAGATTTTTGCTTTATAATTGACTGCGGAAGTTCAAAGAGAGGTTTCGGAGAATATACAGCTGTTCCTTACCTTGTAAAGCATGGGGTAGAAAATGTTGATTGTATTTTCATAAGTCATTGGGATCAGGATCACTGCTCAGGATTAGCTGACATACAAAACAACATAAATGTTAGGAATTTATTTTCTTCTTCCCAAAATGAAGAATTTATTACTGCCATGCCTGTAGAAAAAGGCGGAGTGGTTAATGTTGATGAAAATTTTAAAATCCATGTGTTGTGGCCTGAAAAAAGTTATTATTCAAAGAAGAAAAATAATTCTTCGCTGGTTTTAATGCTTAATTATATGAACATGAACATTCTTCTTCCCGGAGACATTGAAGGTGATGTTGAAAGATTTGTTATTGAAGATATTGAAAAATCAACTATATTAATTGTGCCTCACCATGGGAGCAGCACGTCTTCAACTGAAGAATTTGTTAAGAAGTCCGGAGCTGAAATTTCTGTATTAAGCTACGGAAAAAACAATTATGGCATACCGGATACTGATGTTGTAAAAAGGTATGAGTCTTCAGGCAGCAAGGTTCTTTCAACCTTTGAGCATGGAGAAATAAATTTTGTTTTAAAAGATGGAAATTTATATTATAATACATATACAGGTGAAAGTTCAGAAAACTACTACAGACTATATTTTGAACTGATAATCCCAAAGCTGTTCATATTTATTGCACTATTGGCATGGATGTGGATTAAAAAAGAGGAGTGCTATGAGCTACAAAATAATAACAGATTTAATTGATAAGAATAAGGTTCCAAACTTTGTGCTTCTTTACGGCACGGAGGAATATTACATAGACATGGCAGTTAAGAAAGCAAAAGACAATTATGTTGATGAAAACTATGAAAGCATGAACTACATGGAAGCAGAAAAAATCGAAAACAGCTTCGATGATTTTTATGGATTTGCCGCTACATTTCCTTTCATGGCTGATAAGAAACTTTGCATTGTAAAGGAAGCATCTTTTTTGACTTCAACGGGAAGCCTTGGAAAAAAGGAAGAAGAAAAGCTTTTAGACATGATTGACCACAATGATTCCTTCATAGCGTTTTTTCTCATAAAGGGAGGCAAGCCTGACATGAGGAAAAAGGCTGTAAAAAAAATCAAGGAAATTGGCGGCTTGTTTGAAATAAACAAATTAACTGAAGGAGAACTTTCCAAGTACATAGTAAACGGATTTAAAAAACATAACATTGACGTAAATCTCAAGGATGCCGACTATCTTGCCAACAACTGCGGATATTTAGAATATGAAAGTGTTGTGAGCCTTTACCACGTGAATAATGAAATTGAAAAAATATCTTCTTATAATGAAGGAAAAAAATCATTAACTCAGGAAGACCTTGAACTTTTGATGATTAAGTCAGTTGAAAGCAACATTTTTAAACTTGTTGATTACATATGCGAAGGAAACAAGAAAAAGGCTTATGAAATTCTTGAAGAAATGCTTTTGAACAACACGCCGGAGCAATTTATAATTCACATGATTGCAAGGCAGTACAGATTGCTGTACCAGTATGTGGTATTAAGCAAGAAGGGTTATTCTTTAAATGACATAATGACAAGGATGAAAATAAAGAATTTCGTTGCTACTAAACTCTCAAAACAGTCAAGAGTATTAAGCAAGGAAAAAATCGAAGGATACATGAGAGAAATTCTAGATATTGACAAGAAGATTAAAACCGGAGAAATTGACAACCGCATAGGTTTGGAATTGATTACTAATGGGATTATCAAGTGAAGCTTTAAAAGAGAAAATAAAATTCCGGCAATTAATTTGCCGGAACTTACGAAAAATAAAAAAAACCGAGAACGGTTTTTTTATTTTCCAGAGATTCATCAACTAACACCACATTCTAGACTATGAGGTTAGTTGATGAATCTTATGGCGGCTAAAGTTTCAGAGGTGGAGGACCCACCAATTAAAACTTAAGCAACTTTATTTAATCTAAGTGTCATTCTGCTTACTTTTCTAGCTGCAGCTTTTTTATGAATTGTGTTCTTAGCTGCTGCCTGATATAATTTCTTCTCACATACTGTTAAGTATTCTTTAGCTTGTTCTAAGTTTCCTTCAGCCAATGCTACTTCAAACTTCTTAATATATGTTTTGATTTCAGACTTTCTGCTTTTGTTAGCTTCAGTTTTCTTGTTTATAACCAAAATTCTTTTCTTTGCAGATTTAATATTTGCCAAAATCTTCACCTCCTTCAAAAGTCTTTTTAGATGCGCTTAATATTGTAACACATTATTTGCATAAGTGATAATATTTTTGACAGCAAACCAATTATACAGGGAATTCTGACAAAAATCAAGTATAAAGAATAAAAAAATGAAAAATTTCAATAATAAATCTTATATACATATTATTATATATGGAAATGATAAAAATACAATAAAATTTTTGCATCAAATGGGAGGAAAGATGTATTACAGGACGGATTTAGCATATGAAGCAAATGAATCTCTTAAAGAAAGAGTTGAAGGAATAAAGCTTAACACAAGAAACTTCAGCCACGGAGAAGTAATTGAACTTGAAATTCTTGATGATGATGCCGAGAAGCAGGTGGGAAAGAAAAAAGGGAAGTATGTTACTTATGAAACCAACAGCCTCAAAGACCTGAGCAAACAGTCCAGGCAGGAAGTGATTGAAATATTGGCTGGGGCAATAAAGGATGTTTCCGGACTTGAGAGGGGAAGGGTGCTGGTTGTTGGTCTTGGAAACAGAAACATAACTGCTGATGCTTTAGGACCTAAGACATTGGACAAAATAAAAGTTACAAGGCAGTTTTTCAAGGCTTACAACAAGGAATTTGATCAGGATTTTAACGAGGTTGCAATTCTTGAGCCAGGGGTTCTGGGAACAACGGGAATTGAAACAATAAATACAATAATAGGTGTTGTTGAAAAAATAAAACCAACTCTTCTTATTATAATAGATGCTCTTGCATCACGAAAAATGAGAAGATTATGTTCTGTGGTGCAGATAACGGATGCAGGAATTGAGCCAGGTTCTGGTATCGGAAACATGCAGGGGTCACTCAACGAAGACACCATCGGAATAAAGGTTGTGGCTATTGGAATACCTACAGTTGTTGATACTGCCACAATTGTAAACGACACAATTGAAGCCATGGAGGAAGCTCTCCGCGATAAGACCGACGACGTAGGACAGATAATGGGAATATTAAGCGATCTTGAATACAACGAAAAGCATGCTTTCATCAAGGAAATATTAAATCCCATGTATGGTGAATCAATTGTAACTCCAAGTTCCGTTGATTCACTCATTGAAAATTTGTCGGAAATTTTGGCTGAATCTATAAACAAGGCTGTTCACCCGGGATACGAGTAAGACGTAATGCAATTGTAAAAAATAACAGTGTTATTCAGGAAACAATACACATATACATTAATATATTACTAAAAGTGAAAATATGTGGAGTTGAATCATGAAAAGACGAAGAAGAAATAAGGGTGGAACAAAATTTTACATGGTGATGTCTGTCTTGTGCCTGGCTATACTTTTTGTAGGCTACAGCTATGTTTACAACATGTCGGAAAAGCGCAAGGAAGGGCAGGAGGTTACTACTATTTCCATCAATTACAATGGTGACGACAAAAATGACGAACAGCTAAGCGCTCTTGATAAAATGATGTCCTACTTCAATATATTCCTTGAGAAAACATTCAATGAAAATACTGAAGGAAGCGATGACAGCGAGGAAAAACAAGAAACGGATGAAACTAGCAGTCAGGACGGTAAGATAGTTGAAACAAATGATGATAAAGAAAAAGAAGTTTTCAAGACAATTGACAGCAAAACAGAAAATGAAAAGCCTCTTGAAATTTACGACGAAAGTAAAGAAAATATCGATAATGTCGAAAAGACAGTGTATCTTGCAAACAACAGAAAAGAAGATTTTTTTAAGATTGTGGAATCAAAAACATCAAGGAGCAGCGGTCCGAGAGATTTGTTTTTAGACGCTGCTTCTATTAATGAAAATTTAAATCTGATAATTTACCACACCCACGGCACGGAATCCTTTTATCCGGATGAAGGGAGCAACTACAGATCTCTGGATGAAGGTAAAAATGTTACAGGCATAGGAAACATAATTGCTGCAAATCTAGAGGGAAACGGAATTAATTTAACACATTTGCAGGAATACAACGACTATCCTGACTACAATTCATCCTATGCCAATTCAAACTACGCTGTAAGCCAAATTTTATCAAACAGCAAAAAAAATTTACTCATAGATATTCACAGGGACGGCGCTGAAGAAAATTCGGAGTATGAAGCAGTGCTTTCCCAGGTAAAAACAACATACATAAATGACAGGGCAGCAGCAACATGTACCCTGGTAGTGGGGGACAAAAACGGTAACTATGAACAGGTAAAACAAACAGCAGACAAATTGTACGCCATTGCCGAAGAAATGTACCCGGGACTTTTCAGAAAAATAATAGTTAGACCCGGAGCATACTTCAACCAGTACTTAAGCAATCAGTCAATGCTAATTGAGATAGGAAGCAGTCTTAACACACTCGATGAAGCCCAATATTCAGCGGATTTAGTATCACAGGTATTGCTTGAGTATATTGACGAAATAAGCAAATAAATTCTTTTACATTTACATAATTTTTGATATAATACCCTTACCAGTTAATTAGGGAGGTATAATACTTGGACAGAAAAAAGTACATAAGAAACTTTTCGATAATCGCTCATATAGATCATGGCAAATCAACCTTGGCGGACAGACTTATAGAAAATACAGGACTGCTTTCTCACAGAGAAATGCAGGAGCAGGTATTGGACAACATGGATCTTGAAAGAGAAAGAGGAATTACAATAAAGCTTCAGAACATAAGCCTTTTATACAAGGCTTTGGACGGTAACAGCTACACTTTGAATCTCATTGACACTCCGGGACATGTGGATTTCAACTATGAGGTTTCAAGAAGCCTTGCTGCCTGCGAAGGAGCTGTGCTGGTTGTTGATGCGGCACAGGGAATTGAAGCCCAGACTTTGGCCAATGTGTATCTGGCACTGGATCAGAATCTTGAAATTGTTCCTGTTATAAACAAAATAGATTTACCAAGTGCAAGACCTGATGAAATTAAACAGGAAATAGAAGATGTAATTGGTCTTGACTGCGAAAATGCTCCTTTGATTTCAGCAAAGGACAACATAAACATAGACCAGGTTCTTGAAGCAATAGTAAAACAAATTCCCCCTCCATCAGGGGATGAAAATGCTCCTTTGAAAGCTTTGGTATTTGACTCATATTATGACAGCTACAGAGGAGTTGTTGCCTACATTAGAGTCAAAGAAGGCCAGGTTAAAAAAGGCGATAAAATAAAAATGATGGCAACAGGAAAAACTTTTGACGTAACAGAAGTGGGAATAGTTTCTCCAACACAAAAACCAACAACCGCATTGTTGTCAGGGGATGTTGGTTATTTATGTGCAAGCATGAAGGAAGTAAGAAGCTGCCAGGTGGGCGACACAATTACAAATGCTGAGAACCCGGCAAGTGCTGCACTTCCTGGATATAAAAAAGTAACATCAATGGTATTTTGCGGGGTATATCCTGCAGAAGGAGAAGAGTTCGGAGCCGTTAGGGATGCCCTGGAAAAGCTTCAGGTTAATGATGCTTCTCTTACATTTGAACCTGAAACATCCATAGCATTAGGCTTTGGTTTCAGATGCGGATTTTTAGGTCTTCTTCACATGGAAATAATCCAGGAAAGACTTGAAAGAGAATTTAATTTAAACATTATAGCAACAACTCCAAGCGTTATTTATAAAATTTACAAAACAAACGGCGAAATGATAACATTGCAGAACCCTACAAACATGCCTCCGGTTCAAGAAATTGATTATATGGAGGAACCAATTGTATCTGCTTCCATAATGACTCCTACTGATTATGTGGGACCTATAATGGATCTTTGCCAGAATCGAAGAGGAATTTTTGAGAACATGGAATACATGGAAAAAACAAGGGTAATACTACATTACAAGCTGCCTTTGAATGAAGTTATCTATGATTTTTTTGATGCGCTGAAATCAAAGACAAGAGGATATGCATCACTTGATTATGAATTAAGCGGATATGTTAGATCAGAACTTGTAAAAATGGATATACTAATTAATGCAGAGCTGGTAGATGCCTTCTCCATAATAGTCCACGCTGACAAGGCATATGAAAGAGGAAGAGGGATTGTGGAAAAACTTAAAGACGTTATTCCAAGACATCTATTTGCAGTGCCACTTCAGGCAGCAATCGGTACTAAGGTAATAGCAAGAGAAACCGTAAAGGCCATGAGGAAGGACGTTCTTGCAAAATGCTACGGCGGCGACATAACAAGAAAGAAAAAGCTTCTGGAAAAACAAAAGGAAGGCAAGAAGCGCATGAGACAAATTGGTAATGTGGAGGTTCCTCAGGAAGCGTTCCTGGCCGTACTGAAGTTTGACGAAGACTAGAAAGGCGGTTAAATGAGTAAAGGGTTAATAGCATTAATTGCTGTATTGGTAATTATCGGGGGATTGGCAGCATTTGTTTTTGGCAGCTACAACTCACTGGTTGCTTTGGATGAAAAAGTAAACACACAGTGGGCTAACGTAGAGAGCAAGCTGCAAAGAAGATTTGACCTCATACCGAATCTTGTGGAATCGGTAAAGGGGGCAATGGCTCAGGAAAAGGAAATTTTCACTGCAATAGCCGATGCCAGGGCGAGAATGGCAGGAGCAAAGACAACATCAGAACAAGTAGAGGCATCAAGCGCTCTTGAAGGAGCCCTTGGCAGGCTGCTTGTAGTAGTTGAAAATTATCCTGAACTGAGATCAAATGAAAATGTAAGAGGCCTGATGGATGAATTGGCCGGAACTGAAAACAGAATATCTACTGAAAGAGACAGATACAATGAGGCAGTGAAGAATTACAATTCTGCAATCAGGAAATTCCCACAAAACATACTGGCAGGAATGTTTGGATTTGAGCAAAGGCCATATTTTGAAGCTAATGAAGGCGCTGAAACAGCACCGGAAGTAAACTTTGACTAGCAGGGAGTGATAGGGTGAAGAAATTATTTTTGCCACATCTTCTTTGTTTTATACTCGTAACAGCGATTACAGGCTCTCATGCCTTTGCTGTAACATATCCGAATCCTACAACTGAATTTTATGTAAATGACTATGCAAATTTAATAAATGTCGATGTAGAAAACAATATTCTGAATGTTAACAAAAGATATGAAAATACTTCAGAAAAACCGCAGATTGTAGTTGTGACTGTTCCTGATATGCAGGGCCTTGACGAATATGATTATTCTGTGGGACTTTTTGAAAATTGGAAAATAGGAAATGATGAATACGACAATGGTGTGCTGATTCTTCTTGCCATAGCGGAAAGAAGAATTAAAATTGAAGTTGGGTACGGACTTGAAGGAGTTATAACAGATGCAGAAGCCGGAAGAATATTGGATGCTGCAACTGATTATCTCTCAAATGGAGATTATTCATCAGGGATAAATAACATCTTCATCAATGCAGCCAGCCGGGTAAATGAAGAATACAACTATAACAATGATGAAATATTCAGCAGTATCAATACGGATGTTAAACAAAATGCTCCGGCTAATATAGCCTCATATGGAAGATTAATAATGCTTATACTCCTTCTCATAATCATAGGAGGAGGTAGAGGCGGCAGAAGAAGACGAGGATTTTTCATATGGCCATTTCTCGGAGGCGGAGGTTTCGGAGGAGGTTACGGCGGAGGCGGCTTCGGAGGCGGAGGCTTTGGAGGGGGCGGAAGTTCTGGCGGAGGCGGAGCAGGAAGAGGTTTTTAAACAAAAAAATTACCACCGGTAATGAAATGACATATGTGGGAGGTTCATTTCATCCGGTGGTTTTTAATTAGACTAAAGTCTTAATTAATTAAGTTATTTGTGGTTGTGAAGTTTGTGACGGTTGTTTTTTAAAATATTTTCATATACATTGTTTACTGCATAGTTGTCATCAGAGCTTTTTATTTGAATTGATTTGTCTATTTTATAAAGTCCGCCGGCTCTTAACATTCTTGTTTCCTTAGTTATAACTTTTGGAACAGGCTGACCTCCACCTGCAATACATCCGCCGGTGCATGCCATGACTTCAATGAGGTCATATTGCTTTTCACCACGCTGGATTTTTTTTATAAGAGTGTCAGCATATTTGAGACCGTGAACAACTGCTAATCTTATTTCCCTTCCGTCTACATTCACAGAAGTTTCCTTAACAGATTCAAGACCTCTTACGCTTTCAAAAATGATTTTGCAGTCATCTTTGCCGTATTTGTTTTTCAAAACTCTCCTTAACACTGCTTCAGTTACTCCGCCTGTTGTTCCGAAAATTATTCCTGCTCCGGAGCCTATACCAAAAGGCATATCCATTGCTTCTTCTTCAATTTCATCAAATTTAATGCCTAATTCCTTAATCATTATTGCAAGTTCCTGAGTAGTTAAAACAACATCAACTTCTCTTATTCCATCATGGATATATTCTTTTCTTGCAGCCTCAGCTTTTTTTGCAGTACATGGCATAATGGAAAGTATGAATGTATCTTTGCCGTCTTCAAAATCTTTTTGGTTGTATGCTTCCCTTAGTACTGTGCCAAACATTTGCTGAGGCGATTTGCATGATGAAATATTTTTATTAAGATTAGGATATTTATCTTCTGCATATTTTACCCATGCAGGACAGCATGAAGTAAAGAGAGGAAGATTTTCATTTCTTTGAAGCCTTCCGATAAATTCCTCACTTTCTTCCATAACCGTAAGGTCAGCGGACAATGATGTGTCAAACACATGATCCACTCCAAGTTTCTTTAAAATTGCAACAATTTTTCCTGTAGTAATTTCTCCTGGATTTTTACCGAATTCTTCCCCGAGGGCAACTCTTACAGCAGGAGCAATTTGTGCAACCACTCTTATATTTTTGTCATACAGAGCATCCCATACTTTTTGAGTTTCATTTTTTATGGAAATTGCTCCTGTAGGACATACTATACGGCATTGACCGCAATTTACGCAATTTGACTGCGCCAGCGATTTATTGAAAGCCGGATTTATCATGACATCAGAACCTCTGTGAACGAATCCTAATGCTCCAACGCCTTGAATTTCTTCACAAACCATGACGCAGTCACCGCATTTTATGCATTTGTTGGGATTCCTTATTATGCTGGGACTTGAATTGTCCACTTCATAATCCTTGTTAATCTGAGGAAATCTGTTTTTACCAAGACCATATCTTTTGGCAAGTTTCTGCAGCTGACATCTTCCTGTACGGTCACAGGAGGTGCAGTCTTTGTCATGATTGGCCAGCAGAAGTTCCAATATCATTTTTCTGTATTTTCTGATTCTTGGTGAATTTGTGAAAATTTCCATTCCATCTCTGGGCTTTTCAGAACATGAGGCAATTATTTCGCCTTTTGACGTTTCAACAGAACACATTCTGCATGCTCCATAAATACTCAGCTCAGAATGATAACAAAACGTAGGCAAATCTATACCTGAATCTCTTATAACGCTTAATATGTTTTTTTGATTTGTGTAGTCAACTTTTCTGCCATCTATGATCATAGTTCCGCTCATGACTAAACCTCCTTAATTGCTTTAAATGAGCATGCTTCAATACAAGCACCGCATTTTATGCAGACTTTTTTGTCTATTACATAAGTTTCTTTGATTTTGCCGCTTATGGCATTAACCGGGCAATTTCTTGCACATTTAGAACATCCTTTGCAAAGTGATGCATCTATTTCTATTGCTGATAAATCCTTGCATTGTTTTGCAGGACATATTTTGTTCACAACGTGAGCAAGATACTCGTCATGGAAATATTCCAGTGTGCTTAGAACCGGATTAGCAGAAGTTTTGCCAAGACCGCAAAGAGCAGTGTTTTTAACTGTGTCCGCAATGTCTTTTAAAAGATCCAAGTCTTCTACAGTGCCGTTTCCTGCAACTATTTTTTCCAGTATTTCAAGCATTCTCTTTGTTCCTTCTCTGCATGGAATGCATTTTCCGCAGGATTCTCTTTGGGTGAAACTCATGAAGAAACGAGCAACTTCAACCATACATGTATCTTCATTCATTACAACCATACCGCCGGAGCCTATCATGGCTCCAACTTTTTTAAGAGAGTCAAAGCTTAGGGGCAAATCCAGATGCCTTTCATCAAAAGTAAGACATCCGCCGGAAGGTCCTCCAATTTGAACTGCCTTGAATTTTTTACCGTCAGGAATACCGCCTCCTATGTCAAATATTACTTCTCTTAGAGTAGTTCCCATAGGCACTTCAATTAGGCCTGTGTTAACAACGTTGCCTGTAAGGGCAAAAGCTTTTGTTCCCGGACTGTCTTTTGTTCCGTATTTTTTATATTCATCAGCTCCATTTGTTATTATAAATGGAACGTTGGCAAATGTTTCAACATTGTTTAAAACAGTAGGGCATCCGAATAAACCCTGCTCAACAGTACGAGGGGGTTTTACACGAGGCATCCCACGATCACCTTCGATAGATGCAGTAAGGGCACTGCCTTCACCGCATACAAAAGCACCTGCTCCTTTGTTTATATGGAGGTCAAAGTCAAAGCCTGAGCCTAAAATGTTTTCTCCGAGTAACCCTGACTCTTCTGCCTGAGATATAGCCAGTTTAAGTCGTTCAACAGCCATGGGGTATTCAGCTCTTACATAAATATATCCTGTATGGGCACCTACCGCATAGCCAGCAATCAACATTCCTTCAATTACCTTGTGAGGGTCTCCTTCCATCATGCTTCTATCCATAAAAGCACCCGGGTCACCTTCATCGCCGTTACAAACAATGTATTTTACGGGGTTTGGTTGTGACAAAACCTGTCCCCATTTTTTCCCTGTGACATATCCGCCGCCGCCGCGTCCTCTAAGTCCTGAGTCCTGTATAAGTTTGCATACATCTTTGGGTTCCATGGTTCTAAGAACTTTTGAAAAAGCTTCATAACCGCCTCTGGCAATGCATTCCTGAATATTTTCAGCATCCATATGGCCGCAGTTTTCAAGAACCAATCTTGTTTGTTTATGGTAGAAAGGAATTTCTTCCTGTGTTTTGTAAACCTTTTTCTCATCCTGGTACATTAATCTTTCAACAGGCTCACCATTGAGAATGGTTTGTTTGAAAATATCCTCACAGTCCTCAAGCTTAACTCTCAGGTATAGATAGTTGTATGGCTCGATTCTTACCAGTGGACCGGCTTCGCAAAATCCATGACATCCGCTTTTCTTGACGCTTGTACCTTCTTCTTCCTTTAAAAGGTCAACATCAGCCAACGAACCGTTTTCTCGTATGAGTCTTGAAAGTTCATCATATATTTTTAATGATCCGCTGGCAATACAGCCTGTACCACAGCATACAAGGACTTTTATTTTTTGTTTGTTTAAAGAATTTTCAAATTTTTTTGCATAGGATGATAAATCATGATGTGTTTTAATTAACATTGCATTTCCTCCTTCTTAATGGCTCTAATTAAATCTACGGCTGATTCAGGCGTCATTTTAGGATGTACGTGGTCATTTATGGTGATGACCGGTGCCAGTCCGCATGCACCTAAGCAGGAAACAGTTTCAATGGTAAAAAGAAGGTCATCCGTAGTCTTCTTCTTGTCAGATAAGCCCAGTTCTTTGTTCATGGCGTTTAAAATAGGCAAGGATTTTCTCACGTGGCAGGCAGTTCCGTCGCATACCTTGATTATATTTTTCCCTTTTGCTTCAAGTGAAAAATTCTCGTAAAAAGTAGCTACACCATAAATTTTAGATTGGCTGATGTCCATTTTTTCAGCTACATAAATTAAGATATCCTCAGGTAAGTAGCGGTATTCCTTTTGAATTTCCTGAATAATTGTTATAAGCTCTTTTTTTTCACAGCTGTGACGTCTTAATATTTCATCAACTTTTTCTTTAAATTCTGCAATCATTAAACAGTCCCCTCCGGTAATTATTTTTAATCTTTGATAATAATATAACAAATTTTACACATAGAAAACAAGTGCCGCAAAAAATACATAAAAATGAAATTGAAAGATATGAAGTTCCAGCATAAAGAAAAGTAAAAAACATAATTTCAGTAAGAAAGTTAATGAAATGATTTGACATACCTAGACAATCTATGCAATAATAGAACATAGATAATCTAGGTATAGGGAGGAATTATGAAAGTAGATAAAAGTTTAATAAAGGGAAACACAAAATTGTTGGTTTTATCGATAATTGAATCAGGCAATAAATACGGCTATGAAATCATCAAGGAATTAGAAGCTAAGTCGTACGGTACATTTGTTTTGAAGGAAGGCACATTGTACCCCATACTGCATGGACTTGAAAAAGATGAACTCATAAAGTCAGCCGTGTACATGATGGAATCCAACAAATCCAGAAAATATTACAAAATAACAAAAAAAGGTAGGGTTTCCTTATACAATATGAAAAAAGAATGGTTTGAATTTTCTACAAAAGTAAATCTCATAGTGGGGAAGGAATCAACCATATCGCTATAAATACAAAATAACAGCCTTATTTGGCTGTTTCATAATGGTTTATTAAATGGTTATCATGGGCGGGTAAGCCCGCCCCGGGTTTAAGAAATTTTTCCAAGGAAGATTATTTCTTCTGTTTCAGCGTTTGTTATTAGTAAACCAAGGTCTTCCCAGTTTGAAGAGCCAAGGTAGCCAAGCCTGTCATCCCAGGCATCATCATATTCTTCCTTTGAAACGCGCTCAGCGTCCACATAATATTCAACTTCAGAGTAAATGAGTTTGAATCCATCCTGAGAAACATGATCTTCTTCAAATTCATAGTCATAATCGTCTTCTTCGCCGTAATCATCATACTCATCATCAAAAGAATAATGACTGTAACTGTTGTATTCTTCCTCAACACCGTCAGTATACAGGTATCCGTAATTAATCAAATTATAAAGGCATTCATACATTTTATCCATATGGTCTTCATTGGCGTAAGCTTCAGCAAGCTGTGAGAAAAAATCCAGTATTTCCTGATCCTTGACTTCATATGTTACTTTGTCCTTGGTGTACAGATTTTCCTTGCAGTCTCCGCTTTCATTTGTTATGGTAATTTTCATGGTAAGTCCCCCTCGACATATCTATTTGTAAAATATATTAAGGATTTTAAAATTTAGCATAAGTTTTTTCGATTTTGCATTTAAAAGTTTTCACATATTATTGTAAAGAAGCATTAAATAAAAAAAATGTCGCTTTACAGCGGCATTTTTGTACAATTAAAGTTCAAGCAATTGATTGGGGTGTCTGATTTCTACAATTTTTGTTGACGGAAACTTCTCCTGCTGCGAAATTTTAAATTTATGAGATATATCAAACTCATCCCAAAAGTGCATAGGGATGAATGTTCTTGGTTTTATTTTACGTATAAAGTATTCTCCTCCACAGAGATAATTTTCTTCAAGTCTGTAGTCAACCGGGAAAAATGCAACGCTTATGACATTTCTTTTTCCTTTTATATCATCTACAATATTTTTGAATGCTTCTTCCATTGCTTTTTCCTCTGACAATGTGTCCTCAGACCACTTCCACCAGTTTAAATCACCTGCGTGGAATATCCTTCTGTGGTCAACTTCCACCGTAAAACTTACTCCTTCATCTGTTGAACCATATGATAAAATTTTTAAGTTGTTTATATGGATTTCTGCATTTGTCTTCATAAAATAATAATTGATTTCAGGATTTTTTATTTTAATGTCATAGCTTAATATGTAATGGATGTTTTTTTTCATTTCATGCCATTTTAAGATTTCCTTGTTGAAATGGTCGTGATGACTGTGGGATGAAAAAACATAAAGTGGTTTTTCACTTTCAAATATATTGTTCATAAGAACATCGAAATCAAAATCCGAATTTTTGTCCTTCTTGTTTTTAAAATAATCAAACATTAAAAATGAACTTTTTGTTTCAACAACAAAACAGCTGTGGTAAATAAAGTATATTTTCATATAATCACCTCTAAGAAATATTATAATATAAACGTCAATCACTGGCAATAATAACGTAAAAGCATGATTTAAATTATTATTTTCACAATTATAATAAAAATTAGAAAAATTACAAAATAATATTTGTATTAGCAAAACTTTCGTAGTATAATGAGAAGTTAATAATAATAAAATGAGGATGATACGATTAATGAAAATTGAAAATGTAAATTTGAATGACAACATTCAAAAAGCTTTACAAGAAATGGGATTCGAAGAAAGTACCCAAATCCAGCAAGAAGCTATACCAGTAGTACTGGAAGGCCACGATATAATAGGACAATCAAATACAGGAACAGGAAAGACAGCTGCTTTTGGGATACCAATACTTGAAAAAATAGACACGAGAGTGAAACTTCCACAAGCTTTAGTATTGTTGCCAACAAGAGAATTAGCCGTACAGGTGGCTAACGAGTTCAGAAAAATCGGGAAATACATGGATGGCATCAAGACTGTAACAGTTTATGGCGGAGCAGATATAAGAACACAAATCAACAAGGTAAAAGAAGGAGCACAGATAATAGTCGGTACTCCAGGAAGAATCATAGATCTTATAGACAGACATGTAATAAAATTGAATGAACTTAAGATTACTGTATTGGATGAAGCAGACGAAATGCTAAAAATGGGTTTCAGGGAAGACATTGAGCTTATACTCAGCAATGTGGACCATGTAACTCAGACGCTTTTGTTTTCTGCCACAATACCGGAAGATATGAAAAAAATCATCAAAAAATTCCTAAAAAATCCTGTGTCCATAAAGACATTGAGAGAAGGAATCACTGCAAAGGAAGTTAAGCAAAGTTATTTCCTTGTAAAACATTCAGACAAGGTTGATGCTTTGGCAAGACTCATTGACACTTACACACCTAAATTGACACTGGTGTTCTGCAATACAAAAAAATCTGTTGATGATTTGTATGAAGTTTTGATTGAAAAGGGCTACAACTGTGATAAAATCCATGGTGACATAAAACAGTCCCAAAGAATTGACACTCTAACAAAGTTCAACAACGGACTAATTGACATATTAATTGCTACAGACGTTGCAGCAAGAGGTCTGGACATAAAAGAAGTTGAATGTGTAATTAACTTTGAAGTTCCTTCAAAGGAAGATTACTATGTGCACCGTATCGGAAGAACCGGAAGAGCCGGCAAGGAAGGTTCATCCTTCACACTGGCTTCAGCAAAAGAAATCAAAAAAATTGAAAATATTGAAAAATACACCAAGAAGCCTATACGCAAAAGAACAATTCCTACTGTTGACAAGGTTAATGAAGTTAAACAGGATAAATTCATAAGAGGAGTTGTGGAAATAATTGAAAAAGGCGATATAGGTGAAAACAGAACACTTGCAGGAAGACTTCTTGAACAAGGATTTGATGCCGAAACTCTTATTGCTGCAATGATAAAGAAGCTTGTTAAATTCGACACTTCTGAAGAAAGAGACTTAAATGATATTATTCCTGAAAGAAAGAAAATATCAAGAGGAGCTAAAAATCTTGAAGATACTGTAAGATTCCACGTGAGCCTTGGAAAGAAACAAGGAATAAGACCTGGAGACATTCTTGGTGCTGTTGCAGGAGAATGTGGCATACCTGGTTCTGACATCGGAGAAATAGAAGTACTTGAAAACTATTCATTCTTCAATGCAGCTTCTGAACACCAGATGAGAATACTTGACAGAATGCAGGGAGCTCAGATAAAAGGCAAGGATGTAATGATTGAATTGTCAAAGGAAAAGAAATCCTCAAGGCCTGCAAGAGGAAAGTCTCATGATGATAAACAAATGTGGCAGAGAAACAAACCAAGAAAAAAATATTAAAAATTAGTTGACACAATAAAATCATGGTAATATAATGATAAAAATGAAACTGTGATGGATCGAGTAATACAGATACAGCGCTTCAGAGAAGGGAGTCAAGGCTGAGAGCTTCCTGTGCATGACTGTGTGAAAACTAATCCGGAGTTAAACTTGAAAGCGCAAGCGTAAAAGTTTGGTATGGATGCCTTAAATCCCTTGAGAAGCAACTAAGGTGGAACCACGATATCTCGTCCTTAAACATTATGTTTAAGACGAGATTTTTTTATTTTAAAATATAACTTGGAGGGAAATTATGATTAAATTAACTTTGCCTGATAACAGCGTAAGAGAATATGAAGATGGAATATTAGCTTTAGATGTTGCAAAGAGCATTAGTGAAGGTTTGGCAAGAAGCGTTGTGGGAGCTGTTTACAACGGAGAAACAATTGGACTTAAAGACGAAGTCAAAGCTGACGGAACAATAAAGTTCCTTAAGTTTGAAGACAAAGAAGGAAAGCATGTGTTCTGGCACACTTCTTCACACATTATGGCTCATGCCATCAAAAGAATTTGGCCTGATGCAAAACTTGCCATAGGACCTGCCATAGACAACGGTTTTTATTATGATATCGACATGGAGTACAGGCTGGTTCAGGAAGACTTTGAAAAAATTGAAGCAGAAATGAAGAAAATCGTCAAGGAAGGTCTGGAACTTGAACGCTTTGAACTTCCAAGAGCAGAAGCTATAAAATTCATGGAAGAGCGTCAGGAGCCTTACAAGGTTGAACTTATTCAGGACTTGCCGGAAGATGCAGTTATATCTTTCTACAAGCAGGGAGATTTTACTGACCTTTGCGCAGGCCCTCACCTTGAATCAACTAAAAAACCAAAGGCTGTGAAGCTTTTAAGCATTGCCGGAGCTTACTGGAGAGGCAGCGAAAACAACAAGATGCTTCAGCGTGTTTACGGAATAACTTTTGAAAAGGCTAAAGACCTGGAAGATTATCTGAAAATGATTGAAGAAGCTAAAAAGCGTGACCACAGAAAACTGGGCAAGGAACTAGACTTATTCTTCATGTCAGAAGAAGGTCCGGGATTCCCGTTCTTCCTTCCTAAAGGTGTGGAAGTTAAAAATGAACTGATGAAATTCTGGAGAGAGATGCATAAAAAAGCAGGCTATGTGGAAATTGAAACTCCATTGATGTTAAACAGACATTTGTGGGAAACATCAGGTCACTGGTTTACTTACAAGGAAAATATGTATACAACTGTAATTGACGAACAGGATTTTGCAATAAAACCTATGAACTGCCCTGGAGGTATCCTTGTATATAAAAATGCAATGCACTCCTACAAGGACTTTCCAATGAGAGTTGCTGAAGCAGGAAGAGTTCACAGACACGAATTGTCAGGCGCACTTCACGGACTCATGCGTGTCAGAGCATTCACTCAGGATGATGCCCACTTATTCATACTGCCGGAACAAATAAAGGATGAAATTAAAGGTGTTATCAAATTAATTGATGAGATATACAAACAATTTGGATTTTCATATAAATTAGAGCTTTCAACTAGACCAGAAAAGTTTCTTGGAGAAATTAAGGACTGGGATATGGCGGAAGCATCACTTAAGGCTGCTCTTGAAGAACTAAATCTTAATTTTGTGATTAATGAAGGTGACGGAGCATTTTACGGACCAAAAATAGACTTCCACCTAACTGACTGCATAGGAAGAACATGGCAGTGCGGAACAATTCAGTTAGATTATCAGTTGCCACAGCGCTTTGAAATGGAATATGTGGGAGCAGACGGACAAAAGCACAGACCTGTAATGATTCACAGAACTGCATTCGGAAGCATTGAAAGATTCTTTGGAATACTCATAGAACAATTTGCAGGTGCTTTCCCAACATGGCTTGCTCCAGTCCAGGTAAAGGTACTTCCTATTTCAGACAAATACAATGAATATGCTGAAAAAGTGAAAAAATATCTTGAAGAAAAGAACATCAGAGTTGAAGTTGATTTAAGAGCTGAAAAAATAGGATATAAAATCAGAGAAGCTCAAATGGGAAAAGTTCCTTTCATGTTTGTTGTTGGAGAAAAAGAAGTTGAAAACAACAGTGTTTCTGTAAGAGAAAGAAAACAAGGTGACATGGGTTCAATGAACATTGATGAAATAGCAGATGTAATATTGAACAAAGTAGCTACAAGAGAAAATGACTCGCCACAGCTGGCATAAGTAAAAGTGTATTTTGTTTTTTATATTAACCGTAGAGCCTTTAAGCTCTACGGTTTTCTTATACACAGATTCAGCTTGTTTTTGGTTGAGTTTTTTATGTTTTAGCTGTATACTATTATTGGTAATTTATTTTATTTAGTTTTCCATTGCAAGCATGCAACGGCGTACTAATTTTGAGATTATTATATTTTGTCTAGGGAGGATATAATGAATAAATACAGATACAAGAAAGTCAATGCTTTTACTTCTGACATTTCAAAAGGAAATCCTGCTGCATACTTGTATACAGAAAACGAAATGTTGTCAGAAAAAGAAATGTTAGATGTTGGAAAAGATCATGCAGGTTTTGTTTCAGAAGTTGTATTTTGCTCAGCTTCAACAAAGGCAGATTTAAAACTTACATATTATTCTTCTGAATGTGAGGTTGATTTTTGCGGGCATGGCACAATTGCTGCTATGTATGACCTAATTAAAAATGATAAAACACTCAGAACAAAAAAACAAATCCATATTGAAACAAACAGAAAAGGTATTTTAAATATTTTCAACAATATCGAACAGGAAGATGCAGTTTATATTACTGCACCAGCAGCACAGCATCTATCTCTTAAATTAACCAATGAACAAGTGGCATGTGCATTAGAAATTCCAATAAGTGATATAGATGAAAAATATTGTGTTGATTTTATTGATGCGGGTTTGCGCACACTGATTGTTCCCATTAAAAGCTTTGAAAAAGAAATTTCTATTTATCCTAGTGAAAAAAAATTAAAAGAATTTTGCCTTAATAATGAGGTGGATATCATTTTGATTTTCAGCAAAAATGCTGGAAACAGCAATTATATTGCACACACCCGTGTCTTTGCTCCTAAATTCGGGTATCTTGAAGACCCGGCAACAGGCTCCGGAAATAGTGCTTTTGCGAATTATCTGCTTAAAAATGCTTTATGGGATGGTACTCCTGCTGTAATTGAACAAGGCGGCGATAATATAGCATTCAACTCGGTAAGCATAAAGACTTTTGAAAACAGTGTCTTATTTGGAGGCAAAGCCACAACAATTATTGATGGATATTATTATATATAATCTTGTAAGCTAAAGACTTAAGGAAGTACTGAGTAATATTTAATAATGTAGTTATATTTAATATTGTAAAAGGGAGCAATAAATTGGACGACAGAATAGTTTCTAAGAATAGAGTTGTTTACGCAGATATTTTGAAAATTTTCGCATCGTTTTCAGTTGTATTTCTCCATGTGGCTGCAGGAGGATGGGGAGTAGCAGGTATTGAAACATATGAATGGAAAGTATTTAATATATATGACAGTATGTTAAGATTTGGAGTTCCTGTATTCGTTATGGCAAGCGGAATGTTTCTCTTAAGGACTGAAAAGAACTTGAGCATAGTTGATATTTACAAAAAATATATACCCCGCATTGTAATTTGTTTTATGTCATGGTCATTTCTTTATGCAATATATCCTGTTGCTTCCGGAAAAATTCAGTTTGAACAGGAAAGATTTCTTAGAGAATTCGTATTTGGACATTATCACATGTGGTATTTATACATGATTGTAGGACTTTACATTATAACGCCCATACTTCGAAAAATAGTTCAGGATAAAAAATCAACTGAGTACTTCATCATTCTTTCTGTGGTATTTGCATTTTTGCTTCCTTTTGTGTCAAAAGTGTTTCTGTTAAAGGATTTTGAAATGTTTGTCCGTAAGTTTGAAGTAAGCCTGGTTTTAGGTTATTCAGGATACTACGTGCTTGGATATTATATTGATAATTATGAAATTAAAATTATGACGAGAAAAATCATTTATATGGCAGGAATTCTGGGTGTGGTCGCAACGGCAGCTTTAACAAGCATAATTTCCTTAAAAACCGGTAAAGCTGATAGCATGTTTTACAGCTATCTATTTCCTAATGTATTGATTTGCAGCATAGCAGTGTTTGTGTTTTTTAGGTATTATGTTTCAAAAATAAAATTCGGCACTAAAAGCCTGAAGGCTGCAGGAGTTTTGTCAGCATTTTCATTCAGAATTTATCTAATCCATGACTTTTTCAACATATTTTTATACGAAGCAGGAATTTCAGCCGTGAATTATAATCCGGTTTTTTCAGTTCCGTTAATTGCAGCAGCGGTTTTTGCAATGAGCTTCATTGCTAGTTATATAATAGGAAAAATTCCTTTTTTAAACAAAATTTTATAATCGGAGGATATTATGAGCAAGGCATATTCAGGAGATGTTCAGTATCATATTAATATGAAGCAGGGAGATGTGGGACGATATGTTATATTGCCCGGAGACCCTAAAAGATGCGTCAAAATAGCAGAGCATTTTGATAATCCTGTGCTGGTTGCAGATCACAGGGAATTTGTTACATATACAGGATTCATAGATGGTGTCAAAGTCAGCGTCACATCCACGGGAATAGGGGGGCCTTCAGCTTCCATAGCTTTAGAAGAGCTTGCAAACATAGGTGCCGACACATTTATCCGTGTGGGAACAAGCGGAGGAATGGATATAAATGTAATGGGAGGAGACCTGGTAATAGCTTCAGGAGCAATAAGAATGGAAGGAACAGGCAGAGAATATGCACCAATGGAGTTTCCTGCAGTTGCAAATTATGACGTGTTAAATGCCCTTGTAAAAGCATCAAAGGATTTAGGAAAGAAATATCACGTTGGAATTGTTCAGTGCAAGGATGCATATTATGGACAGCATGAACCTGAAACAAAACCTGTAGCATATGAACTAATAAACAAATGGAATGCTTGGCTTAAACTTGGAGCTTTAGCTTCTGAAATGGAATCGGCAGCTTTGTTTATTGTGGGAGCATACAGAAGGGTGAGGGTTGGTGCAATACTAAATGTGGTTGCCAACCAGGAAAGAAGAAAATTAGGTCTGGATGATCCTATGGAACACGATACGGAAGCAGCCATAGTAACAGCCATTGAAGCCATAAGAAATCTCATAAAAGAAGACAAGGCAATTAAGAATTAAGAATTAAGAGTTAAGAATTAAGAATTGAAGTAAAAAGATTTGAACCATGACGTTCAAATCTTTTATATTTTTATTTTGCATTTATGTTTATGAATTCTGCCTTAAGTTTTGAATATACAATTTTTTGGCTGCTGTAAAGTCCATAATATCCCGACAGCATGTAGCTAACACTGCAGGCAATGGCAAATATAAGTACACCTTGGGCGCCGAATAATTCAATGGACAATATTATGGAAGCAATGGGAGCATTAACAACTCCGCAGAACAGGGCTACAAGTCCAATAGCTGCAGAGAAGCCGGGATTTAACCCTAAAAGACTTCCGGCAAAGCAACCGAATGTGGCGCCTATGAAAAACGTAGGAACTATTTCTCCGCCTTTAAAGCCTGCTGCTATGGTTATGGCAGTGAATATTATTTTGAGAATAAATGCTTCCGGTCTGGCAGTTCCTTCAATGGCATTTTCAATAATGTTCATTCCTGCACCGTTGTAGTCTCCTGTTTTAAGAAGGAGGGTCATTGCAACTATTATTAGTCCTCCTACAAAGCCTCGTACGTATATGTTTTTTAATTTTGATTCCACCATGTGTTCTGTTTTTTTCATTGTTACTATGAAAACAATGCTTAGGAACGCACACAGACCTGCAAGTATTACAGTCATAATTATTGTTTTAAGATTGAGAACAGGTATGTAGCTTAAGTAAAATCTCACAGGAGCAACACCAAAGTAAAGTGAAACGCCATATGCCATAAGTGAAGAAACCAGGCATGGAACAAGGCTTGAATAATAAATTACTCCAATGCTTATTACTTCCATTGCAAACAATGTTGCAGTAAGAGGAGTTCCAAACAGCGCTGAGAATACGCTGCTCATGCCGCATAATGTTATGAGGTGCATGTCCTTTTCGTCAAGGTGAAAAAAAGAACCTACAAATGAACCGATGCTTCCTCCAAGCTGAAGAGCTGCACCTTCTCTTCCGGCAGAACCTCCGAAAAGGTGTGTTATGAATGTGCTTATGAATATAAGCGGAGCCAGGACAAAAGGAACCTTCTGATCAGAACGTATGGAACTAATTATTTGGTTTGTTCCCGTGGAATCACTCATATTAAACATTTTGTACAATTCTGCAATGACAACTCCCCCTATGGGCAAATACAGAATAATCCAATTGTTTTCTACACGAAATTCCGTGGCGTGCTCAACGCTTACGTGAAACAATGTTCCTATAATTCCTCCTATAAAACCTGTTATGCTTGCTAGTATAACCCATCTTATAAATGTCTTAATGTAATTTTCAGCAGATTTAATTTTTCTTATGCATAATTCCAATTTTATTTCTCCTTTAATTATTTCAACGAAAATAATTGTATCACAATTTTTCTGAATGTCAAAAAAATTTCAATCATCATATATCTGCCTGCGGCTTCAACGGTAGGTACTTTCATTTTTTGTCAGTCTGTTTATTGTCAATTCAGTGAATTTCTATGATAGTAATGATTATTAATGATGTTTTGCAAAATATCTATAACAAATCTTTCAGCAACATGAAGAGTTTATTAAAAATACAAATTGAATTTTAATCTTATTTTAATAAATCCCTAAAACAAGCTTAATTCTATGGATGTATATTAGTAACATAGAAAATATAAATTTTGGAGGGTGAAATGAAAGTAACATTGGAACAAATAGACGAACTAAGAAACAGAGTTAACGTAAGCTATGAGGAAGCAAAAAGCACCTTGGAGAAAAATGACGGTGATTTGATAAAATCAATTATTGAACTTGAAAAGAAAAAAGGAAGAAAGAATGAAACAAAAGGAAACTTCACATCATTTACTAACAGACTTTTGTCTCTTAAGCTGTCCATAAGAAACAAAGATGGAGAAACAGTATTGAATATGCCGTTGGTAATAGTTCTGGCAGTCTTCATAATGGCATTTTGGGTTGTGATATTTGGCCTTATGCTTGCAATATTGACATCATGCAAGATTAAAGTATACAGAGACAAGAATTCAATGAATGTAAGCAGCTTGAAAAAGAACATGAAGGAAGCAGTTAATAAAATCAAAGTAAAATCCGAAGAAATCATTGTTGATGATGAACAGCCATTAACTAAAAATGACGATGAGGATGACAATGAAATAATTATTGAATAACAAAAGAAATATCAGGTCCATGACCTGATATTTCTTTTAATGACTTACGTGAATTAATTGTTGTTTTCCCTCTGTGCATAGTATACTTCGGAAAGTGCATTCCATGTTTCTTCATCGAGAATTCCAGTAACGCTAAGTGCCATGGCTGATTGAAAAGCTTGAACGGCTTCTTTGGTTTTTTCATCATATACACCGGTAATTTCAATGAATGGTACAGCATTAATTTTAGTAGATATATACTGAATTGCCTGCTGCAGAACAAAAGGAACAAGACCTTCATCTCCTAGCGAAAAATTTCTTCCGGGATATGCCAGACGGGGCAGGAGGGTTGATTCAGGAGGAATGCTTTTTATTATGCCAAGGGCTTCATTGTATAAAAGATCCCATGTTACACGGTCTACGGCCCCTGTGGGCTCCAGGTTCTTGTTTTTTTGGTACTCAATGACAGCAAATCTTGTCGCTTCATCAAAAACTCTTGTTATTAGAACAGGAGGAATAGATTTGTTATATGATGATATAAGAGTAAGAAAATACTGCAGTATAGAAACACGGCGGCGAATATCTCCCAATAAAAGCGTCTCAGAAAGTTCGTCTTCTATTTCTTTAATAAGAATTCCTTCTGATGTTAATTCGGCAAGTTTTGTCACGGCCACGTATATATTAAATATTTTATACCATGTACCTTTATCGATTATTCCTGTCATAGGAAGATTGAACACACTTTGAAATAATTTGACTGCTTCTTCTGTTTCTTCACCAAAATATCCGTCAAGAGGAATTTTTGGAATAGCAGGAAAGTTATTTGAAATTCTGTTAAGCTGCATCTGTTTTCTAAAAACATCGAGACTGGAATCACCAGGCTTAAGATCCTTGCCGGTATATCTGTATGTTATGTCTCCTACAGGAGCAATATTAAGAGATAAGTTTTCTCCGTAATAATATTTTAAAATTTCAAGTGGAGTATAACCTGAAGTGGCCAGATCCACAGTTCCCCATTGGTAAAGACCGTCGCATTGGGACACCCTGCCATCACAAAACAAGGCGTATAACGGCTCAAAACGACCTTCTCTTGAAATATATTCGTTGAATACTTCATCTACAATTCTGTCTATAGGCTCATATATACCTCTTTCAGGCACGTAAGCCTGGTCAAATCTAGTGTTTGATGTTATGTCGAATTGGAAGCCCCGGCTTCTGTACCAATCGGTGAATATTCTGTTCAGTGCAACTGATACAATGGCATGAACATTTGCTCTTAGGGCATTTTCAGGCCATGTGGGGTACAGCTCGCTTGAAGCAACATTTTTTATGTAGTCAATGAAGGGTATGGTTATATTTTCAGCTTCTTCATCAGGAGAGCCGAGATGGACAGTAATTACATCAGGTACAGTCACAACATTCTGATAAACTGTACCGGGTATTGGAAATTGCAATTCCTTTACTAAGTTTTTATTGAATTTGTTTTTAAATTTTAACCTAATGGCAATCTCCCCCATAATTATTTGATAATTCAATATATGCAAAACAATATAAATTTCCATTAATCAATATTAAACATAGATAATTATTTACAATAAGTTGTTAAAGAGAGTATAATAATAAAAAAACAGAGGTTTCCCATGGATAAGAAAAAAATTCTCATAGTTGAAGATGAACATAAAATTGCAAGATTTTTAGAGCTTGAGCTCAAATATGAAGGTTATGAAGTAGATATAGCAAACAACGGCAGAGAGGGACTTGAAAAAGGAAAAGAATCTGACGTTGATTTGATTATTCTTGACCTAATGCTGCCTGGCTTAAGCGGAATAGAAGTGTGCAGAAGATTGAGGCAGACTTCTGAGGTTCCTGTAATAATGCTTACTGCAAAAGATGATATTTCTGACAAGGTAACAGGACTAGACATAGGTGCTGATGACTATATGACAAAACCTTTTGCTGTCGAGGAACTTTTGGCACGAATAAGGGTTCTATTAAAAAGAAAAAACATAAACAAAGAAAAAGAAGAATCTCAGATTCTTGAAATAGGCAAGCTTAAGCTTTGCAAAAACAACTACAAAGTTGAATATGACAATGAAAACATCGAACTTACAAAAAAGGAGTTTGAGCTTCTGGAATTCATGATGATAAATAAAAATATTGTGCTTACCAGAGAAAAGATACTTGATAAGGTATGGGGTTATGATTATTTCGGAGACACTAATATTATTGATGTGTACATAAGATACCTAAGAAGCAAAATAGACCAGAAGTACAACGTGAACCTTATAGAAACAGTAAGAGGCGTCGGTTATATAATTCGTGATTGAAGGATTTCATATGATAAGGACCATTAAGAAAATACTTAAAACATTGCTGGGCATTGTTCTTTTTCCTTTCAAATTGATATGGAAGACCATTGTTAATCTTTTGAAAAGATTTAAGTTTTCCATAGCATTTAAAATATCTGCATCATACTTTTTTCTATACATTGTAATAATTCTCATTGTTGCAATGATTACATCTGCTGGTTACATGATAAACGAAATAAATAAATTTGAAAAGAACGTTGCTAAAGAGGATGTTGAAAAAATCATAAACAATTATCCGGAAATAGAAAAACTGGACATAGATAGAAGTGTGAGAACTGTTGAAATTTTTGACAGCAGTCTGAATCCGGTCTATCCTTCCGGCTCCAGCAGCAGGTATTCAGACAACATAATAGTTGTTCTTGAAAAACTATTTTATAACAGGGAATACATATATTCCTCAAGCTTCTACTCTGGTGCAGAAACATACTACATCAACATAAGCTATGAAATAACAAGTCTGCTGTCGGATGCAGCACGGATTTGCATGCTTGTGTTAGTTTCTGGAACCATAGGACTTTTTTTCTTTGTGCCCATAGTTTCAAGAACCAGCTACAAGGTCATTGGCCCTATTAAAAACATGACGGAAATAACAAAGACCATAACAGTGAACAACATAAACACACGCCTTGACATAAAGGGCACACAGGATGAACTGAAGGAGCTTTCTCAGACATTCAATGAAATGATGGACAGAATAGAAGAAGGCTACACTACTCAGCAGCAGTTTGTTTCAGATGCCTCTCATGAACTTAGAACTCCAATTGCCGTTATAAAGGGATATGTAAACATGCTTGACAGGTGGGGAAAAAACGACAAGGCAGTGCTGGAGGAATCCATAAGTGCCATAAAGAATGAAACAGAAAGTATGCAGGATTTAATTGAAAAACTTTTGTTCATTGCAAGAAGTGACAAGAGCACGCTTACATATACAAAAGAAGATTTTAAGATTTCCATAATACTCAATGAAATAGAAAAAGAAACAAAGATGATTGATCAAAAACACAGATTGTATTTCAAATTTTATGAAGATGCCACCATATATGGTGATCAGAAAAGAATAAAGCAGGCAATTAGAATATTGCTTGAAAATGCAATGAAATTTACGCCACAGGACGGGTATATAATGGTATCAAGCTTTATTCAGGATGACTACTACGTCATAAAGGTGGAAGATACAGGAATAGGAATCGAGAAAAAGGATCTTGAAAAAATATTTGAAAGACTTTACAGAGCCGAACAATCAAGGAGCAAGGAAATAGGCGGTCATGGTCTTGGACTTTCCATAGCAAAAATAATCGTGCTGGGCCACAAGGGAAAAATCAAGGTAAAGAGCACTCTTGGTAAAGGTTCTGAGTTTTCAATAATGCTTCCATACATATAGATTACCTAACCAATTTTTCTGAAAATACTTTATAACTGATTAATCGACAAAATGCAACAAAACAAGTCAAAGATAAATCCTTTTGCAAATAGTATAATAGCTTGTACACTATAGAGAAAGGATTTGAAAAAGTGAATTTAGAATTTGTTGAATCAGGTCAAATCATGACAATCAAACTTAAAGGGGACTTAGATCATCACAGCGCTGACGAATCAAGAGTGTTGATTGACGAAAAAATCAAAGACGAGAAATACAATAAAATAGTAATAGATTTAAAAAATCTTGATTTCATTGACAGCTCAGGTATTGGGTTTGTAATCGGGCGATACAAGGTTATCCGCAAACGCAATGGAGTCATTGAAATAGTCAATGCAAGCAAAAAGGTGAGAAAAATTCTCGACATGAGCGGCATTGGCAAAATCATCAATATTAAATAGGGGGATAAGATGCAAAACAATTATGTATTTATAAAAATACCGAGCTATTCTACAAATGAATCCTTTGCAAGAGCGGCAGTTGCGGCATTCTGTTCCAGCTTGAATCCAACTATTGAGGAAATCTCGGATATTAAGACGGCTGTATCAGAAGCAGTTACAAATGCAATAATCCACGGTTATGAAGATGAAGTTGGAGATATAGAAATTCAGTGCAGAATCAAGGGGCAAATGGTTGAAATAATCATTGAGGATTTCGGCTGTGGAATTGTAAATGTGGAAAAAGCCAAGGAACCTTTGTTTACCACTAAACCTGAACTTGAGCGTTCTGGGATGGGTTTTGCTGTTATGGAGACATTTATGGACGAGCTCATAGTATTATCAGAAAAAGATGTGGGCACAAAAGTAATAATGAGAAAAACTATCAATTCAAGAAAATAGGAATAATAGATTAAGAAGTTTTGGTTATGTAACTGAAACTTCTTGTTTTTTATTATGCTATGAGCTGGGCCTATGGAGAAAATCATGAACGTCAAAAGCATTAATTTGCACAGACATTGTTTTTGTGCAGTTTTTAAATTCAATTTGTATTGAAATTTCAAAACTAAGTAATATAATTCTTCTAATGTTCTGCAATAATTTAACAGCTCATATTAAAAAAGGCACAGTTAGTGCTTTTTTTTAGTATTCAAAAAATATTTTTGTAAATAATACTTATGAGGTGATTTATATGAAAAAAAGATATTTTTATTATTAATACTTTTAGTCATCAGCTTTACTGCCATATATTTTGGCAACAGCATTGACAGATCTATAAAAAAAATTCCTGAAAGTGCCGTTTTGTTATAGGAGGAAAGATGAAATACGACAAAGACAGTTATAAGCAGGTTGTTGATGAATTTACGCCAAAAAATAAAATGCTTAAAAATTGCTTTTATGCTTTTATATTCGGTGGGGCAATCTGCTTGCTTGGTGAAGTATTTAAAAACATATTCATTTCGGGCCTCGGCGCAGCTGAGGAAGATGCAGGTCCAATGGCATCTGTTGCTCTGGTTGGGCTGAGTGCCCTGTTGACAGGTTTGGGATGGTATGACAAGTTGGGCAAGTATGGAGGAGCAGGAACAGTTGTTCCAATAACAGGTTTTGCCAACTCTGTTGTATCTCCTGCTCTTGAATTCAAGAGGGAAGGATATATTTTGGGAACTGCAGCAAATATATTCAAACTTGCAGGCCCAGTATTGGTTTTTGGCTACTTGGCATCATTTATAGCAGGTTTATTGAAATTAATAACAGGATAAGAAAGGAAATATAAGTTGAAAAAAATCGGCAAACAAACATTCAGCATAAAAGACAATGTATTCATAAGAGACACATATACTATTGTGGGCAAAAAAGAAGGCCAGGGACCTTTGGGCAATAAGTTTCACATGGTTGTTGAAGACGACCTGTGGGGAGAAGATTCTTGGGAAAAAAGCGAATTGAAGTTTCAGAAAACCGCAGTTGAAAAGCTCATGGAAGCAAATCAGTTGAAAAAAAACCAGATAGATCTCATGATTTCAGGAGATCTTTTAAACCAGATAACATCTTCTTCGTTTGCTGCAAGGGCCATACAGCTTCCTTATATAGGAGTGTACGGAGCATGCTCAACAATGGCTCTTACCATGGGATTGGGATCACTTTTAATCGACGGTGGATTTGCTGAAAACATAATTTGCGTAACATCCAGCCATTTTTGCAGCGCAGAAAGGCAGTACAGACTTCCGCTTGAAATGGGTGGACAAAGGCACATGTCTGCTCAGTGGACAGTTACAGGTTCTGCAGCTGTGTGGCTTTCTAAAAATGGAAGCGGCGGTCCAAGAATAAAAAATGTAACATTTGGAAAAATAACCGACCTTGGAGTTAAGGATGCCAACAATATGGGAGCTGCCATGGCGCCTGCGGCATATGACACTCTGAGCCAGCATATTAAAGACACGGGAATTAATTATGATCTTATTGTTACAGGAGACCTGGGAACAGTCGGTAAGGGAATAGTAAACAAAATGTTCAATGAAGATAACAACAGCATAGAAAACAAATACGATGACTGCGGAACAATAATTTTTGATATTGAAAAACAGGATGTTCATTCCGGAGGAAGCGGATGCGGATGTTCAGCAACAGTCTTTGGTGCTTTTTTGTATAGGAAGCTATTAGATGGAGATATTAAAAAGCTATTGTTCACATCAACAGGAGCATTGCATTCTCCTACAGCTACACTGCAAGGTGAAAGCATTCCTGGAATAGCCCACAGCGTCGGAATTGAAATTTAAAGGAGAAATTATGAATTATATAATGAGTTTTGTGGTGGGGGGCATAATATGTGTCATTGGGCAGATAATCATCGATACATTCAAAAAGAACAATGCCTATCTGCTGGTTCTAATGGTTGTAGCCGGAGCTGTTCTCGGATACTTCGGAATATACGACAAGCTGGTTGAAATAGGGTATTCGGGAGCAACAGTGCCTCTACTTGGATTTGGTAATACTCTTGCAAAGGGAGCCATGGAAGAAGCGGCTTCTAAAGGCTTCATGGGAGCATTAAGCGGAGGAGTGATAAAGACTGCACCCGGTGTTGCAGCTGCCCTTATGTTTGGCTACATAGTTGCTGTCGTGTTCAACCCGAAGAGCAATAAATAAGGCTATTGGCAAACTAGTTTGCCAATAGCCTTTTTCTATAAAAATACTTTTTAATAAAGATGTTGTAGGGGATATTGTATCCGCCTGCGGGAGGACAGTGTCTCTCCCTTAATATGTCTTGCCAAAAATCTGAGATTAGGCTGAGCCTAATCTTTATTTAATTGGAAATTGATTCAATTATGTTGTCCAGCGGAACTTGTGAATCACCAGAATCTTCTATGATGTCGTTAATGATATCTTCCAGTGCTCCGCCGTTGTTGTTTCCGTTTCCGTTTCCGTTGTTGTTTCCGTTTCCGTTATTACCGTCGTTTCCGTTGTTATTGTTTTCGCCTGAGTTTTGCTCATTCTGCCACTGGTCATAATGCCATTTAGTGTGGGATGTGCAAATCTTTGTAGGAACCTGATACTGATAATCTGCAGTGATTATGCCTGAGAATGCTAAATCAGCTACCGGAACTCCAAGCACATGTGTTATATGCTTGTTGGCATCAAATGTTACCTGACCAGCGTAAATTTGTTCTAATTCTTCAACAGAGAAAGTGACTTTGTCTTCCAGTACCTGTTGATATAGTTTTTTTGCGTCAAGGTTGCTTGATTTTGCTTCAGGATCGTAAAGAGGATCTCTGTTTACAAATACTCTTTCTTCCAGCAGGTTTCCTGGACAAAACGGTGATGCCAGCAGATTTGTGGTTGTGCAGACCTGGACTTTCACATGTACATCACATGTTTCTGTTGGTTGAGTTCCAGGAACAAAGTATTCTGTAATTACCTGGCTTCCTCTCTGGTCATGCTGGCATAGGTCAGAAGGAAGTTTTCCTGATTGTGCACATACCTGTACAGGTATTAAATTTGGATTAAGTGCAAATTTTGCAGGAGCCAATCCTTGGTGAATAGGTGTCATTATACCGCTCCACAGCCTTGCTGTATTTCCGCTGTCTCCTGATAGTTTCATTTGAACATTGTCATTTCCAACCCAAATTCCTCCTACATAGTAAGGAGAGAATCCTACAAACCAGAAATCTCCGTTTGCCTGAGTTGTACCTGTCTTTCCTGCAACTTCTATTCCCATTTCTGCAGGAAGCTTAGCTTTGTATGAAAGTCCCGGATTAACCGTGGATCTTAATATATCCTTCATGAGTGAAGCAACTTCAGGGCTTACAACAGTGTGGGTTTCAGGAATTTTTTCAAGAATTGTCTCACCCTTGCTGTTTGTAACTGTTGTATATACTGTAGGTTCTATATAAACACCATCATTTGCAATTGCTCCATAAGCTGCAGTCATTCCAAGAGGAGTGAATCCCTTTGTAAGCCCTCCCAGTCCAAGAGATGCAAGATTCACATCATTGTATGCAGTATTTTCTGCCGGAGAAACAAATGAGTCTTTATCAGGACTATTTGCATTTATTAGGCCAAGTTTTGTAAGAGAATCTATTGATGCATCCGTTCCGATTGTTTCAAGCATTGAAACTGCATTGGTGTTGATTGACTGTTCAATTGATTTTCTTAGTGTAATTTTTCCCCAGTACTTTATGTCCTTGTATTCATACCAGTTTTTAGGCCATCTGTCTCCGTTTTCGTTGTATCTTGGCAGGTCATCAAGAACGTATGCTGCTGAATAACCAAGGTCAAGAGCCGGAAGATACACAGATAATGGTTTTATGGTTGAACCAGGCTGTCTTGTAGCATCTGTGGCACGGTTGAAAGTCTTGCTTCCTTCGATATCTCTTCCGCCAATAAGCGCCTTAATTTTGCCTGTCTTGTAATCAAGAATTACAGTTGCTGACTGAGGCTGGACTGTTCCGTTTTCCTGGAAGAAGAAGTATCCTTCGGGAATTCTAAGAACATTGTCGCTTCCCACAACAAACATTTCAGCATTTTTTTGAACATAATCTTTTGGAATCCTGAAGCTTCCTTTTGTTCCTTTTTGTTCAAGAACCTCATAATTGCTTCCAATGTTGAGAGCACCTATTTTGTGTGAAACAAAGTTTAATTTTTCGTCAACGGTGTATCCGTCAACTATGTCTACAGTTGAAGCATAAATGTCGAATTTCTTAGAACTTATTACAAGGTTTCCTTTTTCATCGAAATAATATTCATCAGCATTAAGATAAATGCTGCCACTTGCATCCATTATATTGTCAAGGGCATAGTATATGAGCTGGCCGTTTTCATTTAATATATTAAGATTTGAATCAAGGCTTCCTGTTCCTTGACCATCAGACCACTTAAAGTATCTCCAGTCCTGGGCTATGGGCTTATCTCCTGAGGGAGCTACACCAAGAAACAATGTTGCAAAATTGCTGTATGAATCTTCCAGTGACTGCTGCATGGAAACATCGATGGTTGTTGTTATTGTAAGTCCGCCTTTGTAGATGTAACCTTCCGCATCTTCATAAGACATGCCCTGTGAAGCCATTAAGTCCTCAATTACTTTTTCTTTAACATAATCCATAGGTGTTGAAGATATTCCTTCAACTTTTGTCTGACCAGGATTTAAAGCTTCTCTCATATCTTCAGCCAGGGCTTTGTCGTGTTCTTCCTGAGTTATGAGACCTAAATCAAGCATTCTGTTAAGAATTACTATCTGGCGGTCAATAGCATTTTGATTGTACACGCATGCATATTGAACGGAACCTATGTAGACGTAACCTACAATATCTTCTTCGGGAATTTCTGTTATGTCTTCAAGGTTGTATCTGTTGAAAGGTGCATAATAAACTGTGCTCTTGGCAGCTCCGGCTAAAAGTGCACTTTCAGCCAAAGTAAGCTCGTTTACATCCTTTGAAAAATATGTGTGAGCTGCTGTTTGAACTCCATATGAACTTTGACCAAGTGGAATTGTGTTCAGATAATTTTCAAGAATCTGTTCTTTTGAAAGTTTTCTTTCCACTTGAAGTGCAAGGTAAATTTCTTTAATCTTTCTTTCCCAGGATTTTTCATTTGTTAAATATAAATTTTTAACCAGCTGCTGGGTGAGAGTGCTGGCTCCCTGAGCAGTAGGGTCTCCAACTTTTACGTTGTGCAGCAGTGAACCAGCAATACGCTGGATGTCAATACCCGGGTGATCCTTGAAACGATGATCTTCAATAGCAATGAAAGCATTCTGCAAATAAAGAGGAATGTCGCTTAATTGTACGATTTCCCTGTTTTCATTTGGGTCATGAATTTGCTCGATTATATTTCCGCCTTCATCAACTATAACGGAACTTTCAGTTAAATTTGTAAGAACATTTGTGGGGTCGATTTCAGGAGCACTTTTCATAATTCCAATAACCATTCCTGCAACGGCTCCGCCCACAATAATTATAGCTGCAAGAATAACAAGAAGAGCAACTCTGAAAATGACTTTTCTTTTCTTTTTTGCTCTTCTCTTTTTACTTATCTCTTTTTTTGTATCTTCACTTTTACTTTCTATTATCTCTAAGTCCTTTTTATTTTCTTTTGACATATTTACCTCCGTTAGAACTACATTACTAGTATACCTCAAAACAATCTAATATTGTCAAAGATTTAAAGTTCTTACATATTATATAATAGAAAGGGTGTGAAATCAATAGTTGAAAAATCGGAATGGAACATTCATCAAATTCATGTTGCTGTTTTTAATGTTTTTTGCTCTGCTTGCTTATTACTATGTGGAAGTGAGCATCAAGCCTACTATTGCATCAATTTGTGAAGTGAAAGCCAAAGTAATTGCAACGCAAATAGTAAATGATACAGTGAGAGAAGAACTTAACAAGGATGCTTTAAAAGAACAAATTTTAATACCAACATATGACAGGGACGGAAGAGTTAACATGATAAGAACTGATGCCATGGTAATGAATACCATATCTTCCAATATTGCCAGGAACGTGCAGCAAAAAATTGTAGAACTTAAAAACCAGACATTTACAATACCTCTTTTTACAGCACTGGGCAGCCAGCTTCTTGCAGGAAAGGGACCTAGGCTGAACTTCACAATTCTTCACCAGGGAAGCGTCCTTGTGGATTTTGTAACTGAATTTGCAGAATCCGGTATTAATCAGACAAGATACAAAATATACATAACCGTTGATGTTGAAATAAGCGTTTTAAGCCCGGTAACAACCAGCAGAACCACCGTTGGAAGCAATGTGCTCATTGCAGAAGTAGTTATTGTAGGAGATGTTCCTGATTCGTACATGAACCTTCCGTCCCTTAAAAATGAATAGATATTGCAAAATTTGTTCTTAAGTAGTATATTTACTTGTGTACAGAAACATAATACATATGTTAAAATAATGTACAAATGATATATTCGGAGGATACATGGATAAGGAAAAATGTTTAATAGTTGCAGTGCAATTATCTACAGATAAAGCAGAAGAAAATGATATGGAAGAGCTTGAGCTGCTAGTTGAGGCAGCGGAAGGCGAAGTTGTGTCAAGTATCATCCAGAACAGGCAAAGCATAGACAACAGATATTATGTGGGACAGGGAAAAATAGAAGAAATTGCTGCTTATGTTAAGGAACTTGAAATAGACACAGTTGTGTTCAATGATGAGTTAAGCGGTTCACAAATAAGAAATATAGAAGAAATAATAGATGCAAAAGTAGTTGACAGAACAAATCTCATACTTGACATATTTGCAAAAAGAGCCCTCACAAAGGAAGGGCAGCTTCAAGTTGAGCTTGCCCAGTTAAAATACAGCCTTCCTAGGTTAATAGGGCTTAACAACAACCTGTCAAGAACCGGAGGAGGTATAGGCACTAGAGGTCCGGGAGAACAAAAGCTTGAACTTGACAGAAGACGCATAAAGGAAAAAATCAACGACATTCAAAATCAGCTTGAGGACCTTGGAAAAGTTAGAGAAACAAAAAGAAAGAAAAGAATGAAAGATCAGATCCCCATAATTTCTATTGTAGGCTATACAAACGCAGGGAAATCAACGCTGTTAAATGCGCTCATGGACAGCGAGTACAGTGAAAAAGATGATGCTGAACATAAAAAAGTATTTGCACAGGATATGCTATTTGCAACTCTTGACACTGAACTGAGAAGAGTTACACTTCCAGGCGGCAAGAAGGCAGTGTTTTCAGACACGGTTGGATTCATCAAGAAACTTCCTACACAGATTGTTGAAGCATTCAAGGGAACTCTTGAAGAAATCAAGTATGCAGACCTAATAATTCACCTCATAGACATAAATGATGAAAATTTGCAGCTGCACAAGGAAACTACAACAAAACTTGTTGAAAAAATTACCGACAAGGAAATTCCTGTTTTAACAGTGTACAACAAAGTAGATAAAATATTGAGCGACAAAATAACAACTGTTTCAACAAATGACATATTGTACATTTCGGCAAAGACTGGGTTCAATATTGATATGCTTCTTTCAACTGTAGATTATAAAATAAACGAAAGCAGCAGTACATATCTATTAATGATACCAAACAGCGATTTGAAAAATTATTACTGGATTTATGAAAACAGAAAGACAGACAATGTTGAATTTGGCGGAGAAGGAGTAACCCTTGAAGCAGTATTGTATGACAATGAAAAAGAACAGTTCAATAAATATATAACGGGTATTAAGAATGAGTGATTATAAGTCTATTCATAAGGCCGGAAGAGATGAAATAATTATAAACAAATCTAAATTCATAGGTTCAGCATCTCCTGTTGCAAATGAACAAGAAGCAATTGAATTCATAGAAAAAATGAGAAAAGAATTCAAGGATGCAACACACAATGTATATGCCTATGTAATAGGAGAAAATTCAAACATACAAAGGTATTCAGACGACAAAGAGCCGTCCGGAACCGCCGGTATGCCTGTGCTAAACGTTATAATGCAGGAAAATTTAAGAAATGTAGTTGTTGTTGTAACAAGATATTTCGGAGGAGTGCTGCTTGGTGCTGGAGGACTGGTGAGAGCATACACCAAGGGAGCAAAAATCGGACTCGAAAAAGGCATTATAGTTGAAAAGAACCTGTACTACCAGGTGTCCTTTTCCATTGAATATTCGCTTTTAGGAAAAATGGACAATGAGCTTATGAAAAACGAATTCATTGTCAAAGATAAAATATATTTAGATCAGGTTGAGTTTCACCTTGTTGTCAAAGAAGGAGAAACAGATAAAATCAAGGACATTGTAATGGAAATTACAAGTGGTCAGGCTGAAATCACTGTGGGACAGGCTGAGTATTATTCCGTCAGGGACGGAAAAATAGTGGAATAAAAATAATATAAATAATATGTATAATTTTATCTAAAATATTTGAAATATTAAAAATTGTATGGTAAAATACGATGTTATATTAAACGTAGGATAGTAAGGAGGAAATATGTCAGGTCATTCAAAATGGAAAACTATAAAAAATAAAAAAGGTAAGGCAGATGCACAAAGAGGTAAAATATTTACTAAGCTGGCAAGATACATTACAGTAGCTGTCAGAGAGGGGGGGCCTGATCCGAACTATAATTCATCACTGGCAACAGCAATTGAAAAAGCAAAATCACAAAATATGCCTAATGACAATATAGACAGAGCAGTAAAAACAGGTATGGCCGCAGCATCAGGCGAAAACTTTGAAACAATAACATACGAAGGCTACGGACCAAGCGGTACAGCATTTATGGTTCAATGCCTCACAGACAATAAAAACAGAACAGCTGCAGACGTAAGACATTATTTTTCAAAAAATAATGGAAATCTTGGAACAACAGGATGTGTAGGTTACCTGTTCAGCAGAAAAGGTATCATTGAAATTGAACTAAGCGATAGCATAGATGAAGAAACTCTAATGATGCAGGCTTTGGAAGCAGGAGCAGAAGACTTTGAAACACAAGATGACAGCTATGAAATTACAACAGCACCTGAAGACTTCATCAAAGTACTGCACGCCTTGAAAGAAGCAGGATACACTAACATAAAGGGTGACATCATGTACATCCCTGCAACTACAGTAAAAGTTGAAGATGAAGAAAATGTTAAATATCTTGAAAGATTAATAGAAGCTCTTGACGACTGCGACGACGTCCAGGAAGTGTACCACAACTGGGATGAACCGGAAGAAGAGGAAGAAGAATAGTATCTCATAATAACTCATTCTTCATATAATTTTTTAAATTATATGAAGAGTGAGTTATTTTAGTTTGCCACAAATTTATTTAATTTGTCTTATTATGTTATTTATCTTTTTACATATAGATTTATTGCTGCAACTACCTGGATCACATTCAAATGCATTTTTGTTTTTACGTCCACTATTTAAATTTAATAAAAGACAGACTAAATTACAGGTTATACAAATGTTGAAACTAATCAATTCATTGAAGTTGCAACATTCTTTATCAATAAATTTATTTAGTTCTTTAGAATTATTTTTAATTAATTTTGATAGTTCAAATTCACCTATATATGCAACTGATTGAAGTTCTTTTAGATGATCCATTATTGAGTCAATTTCACATGAGCTAAAACCAACTGTATTTAATAAGGTTAAGATTTCACTAAGTTTATATTCAAGAATTCGTTTTTTATCGCATATTACATCAATAAAACTAGTTATTAAACTATCCAGTTCTGAAAGCTCTTCTTCATTTATACACATCTTTAATGCACAGCTCATTTTTACACTTTCACCGAAAATTAATTCGGCAAGTCCTTTTTCTTCTTTAAAAATAGAATTAATGAGTTTTTTTATTGTGCAAAACATTTCTTTTTTAATTTTTATAAAGATATCGAATTCAGAATCTTTAATAAATTTAATGAGACTAATAACTGTTCGTAATTTTCTTAAAAGTATCATGTTTTTTTCGACTATTAATTTCATCAATGTTATAACGAGATTATTGACTTGTTTAATATCATCAAAAGTACAATAAGATGCAATATTTGTTACACCTTTTCCTAATTTATCTATTAAGTAACCTAACGAAGATTCTTCTGTCCCTATACTTTCTAAAACAGAATTTAAATTGTTTAGAAGTTCAAATTGTTCATTGTAATCTAAACAGCCAATTCCTTCCTTTTGTATAAAGCTAAGGGTTTCTCTTAATTTATTTTCTAAAATATTGTTTTTTTGTATTATAGTCTTCAAAGTTCGTATTATACTTTGAATAATATCAATGAAATCACAGACAGTAATGCAATGATTTATTGCATTACATAACAAGTTTGATTGAGCTTCAAGTAATGATGCAATAGAATACTCTTCGTCGGCTACAGATCCAACAATAGAAACAGCATTACTTGGTATTCCTTCAATAGGAAAATTCATATTATCATTATAATTTATATTTGACATAGTCATACTCACATTCCTTTAGATTTTGTACATTTCATAAAAATTAACAGCCTGTATTATATTTTATACAGGCTGTCTTGATATGTTACATTATATGTTACATTATATTTTATCAGTAAGTATAAAAGGCTCATGAAGCCTGAGCCTTTTATTACATTATAGTGATAATATGAAATTAATAACTTCTAAATTCTTTTGTTGTAATATCATGTTCTTTAATGTGATTGATTCCAGTAAAGTTGTTGCACTATCGTTTACAGCAACTAAGTTTCCAATGTTGCCAGGTGTAATTCCAGCGATAGCGTTGATTTTTAATGCTTCAGTGCCAATAAGTGCTGCAAGTGAAAATTCCTCATTGGCAATTGATTGTTGAAGATTAGATAATGTTGCAGCGAATACTGCCAATTGTGCAGGTGTAAAACCTAATGCAAGCAACGCAAGTATATCTTCAAGTTTAGCTTCCAGAATCATATTTTTCTGAACTACTATATCTATAACAGATGTGATGGTATTATTGAATGCTAATAAACCAGGTATACCTGCTGCGTTAGTGGTTAAAGCTACTGCTCTGTTTAATTTAGCTGCTTCACCTTCAATTAATACGGCAAGTCCATTTTCTTCAACAACTATTGAAGTTATCAGACTATTTATTGCAGCTATTGTTGCTGCTACCTGTGCTGCGGATGGAGTCGGGAAAGCCTCTGAATTATTAATTATAAATCTAACAAGTCTTCTCAATTTACTTAAAAGAACAAGATTCTTTTCTGTTATAACTCTCAATAGTGATATTACAATTTGGTCAACAGCCTGTAATTGTGCTAAGGTAAGGCTTGGGGCTAACAACCTGACTGCATTACCCAATGCTCTAATCAAATTACCCAATGCATTTTCTTCATTTGCAATTCTAGCAAGAATTGCTATTAAATTATCTACAAAAACTGGAGAGATTATAAACGGTTCATTATCAATATAGTTTAAAGTTTCTGTTAACTTTGCTTCTAAGACTGTATTTTTCAGCAAAACGGTTTTCATTGTACGTGTAATGCTTTCAGCCAAATCAGTAAAATTAGCAAAAGTTAAAGCAGCGCCGGTTAATAATGATAGTTTATCTGCTTCTTCTTGTATTATAGCTGCAAGAGCATTTTCTTCTGAAGCAACTGAACCTACAATATTAAATGCAGCAGTTGCATTTAAGCCAGGGGTTTGTTGAACGTCAACATCATTTTGTACATTATTATCTTTTATGCTGTCACTATTTATATTAAATATATTTGCCATGATTTCTCACGTTCCTTTATAATATTATACAGGTATAGCCTGTACAACGTCATAATATTCTCGTGTCCCTTTTGTGTTCCACATTATTTATGTAAAACTCCCTGTCTTTAATAATTTAAAAGACTAATCAATTAGAAGCGATATGGATGACGTCCAGGAAGTTTACCACAACTTGGATGAGCCAGAGGAGGAGGGCGAAGAATCTAATTATACTAATGATGCCATATTTTAAAAATATGGTGTTTTTTTGGATTTTTGTTGAAAAATGTAACCAAGCTATTTGTAAATCATATTATATTATCATAGTCGTATATTTTTACGACAAATAAATAAAGGAGCATGATAATTATTATGGCAGAAGTATTACAACAACAATTTGATTGTCCACTTATAGCAGATTTTACCGGAACAGATGTTCCTGTAACAATAGCATTTAATGGAGTAACCCAAAATAATGGTACTCAAACATTTTGTTACACTGTAACGCAGGTTGAAGAACCAACTGCTTTAAGTCACTTTGTTTTAGGAATTTGTCCTAATATTACAGAAGATGATCTTGTAGAAGTAACAGTTACTATCAATGGTGAAGAGCAAATAGTTATAATTGGGGATAACGTTGAGATTTTTAACCCACCAGCTACAGATCCTGTAACTGACTGCCCAGGTATTAAATTTGACTTTGGGTTAGAAGAAGCAGGAGATGTTATGGTTGTATGTTTTGAAATAATGGGAAATTTCGATGTCGGTCCTGTTGAAGCATGTATTACTGGCGGAGGTTTTGTTGGAACAGGCGAATTTGTATGCGGACCAGTATGCGGAGAAGTTGAAATATGTGAAACTACAGTATTCCAAACACTTGATGTTTGTGTACCGATTACTATTACGCCTGAAACTATAGTAGGACCTATAGATGTAAGATGCTGCGGACCTGCAACGGTATCTTTGACTCCATGTCCAATGGAAGGTGAACCAAACTGCGTATTCTTCGTAAGACAGAGATTGTGTGCTGAAGTTCCAATTAGATTCAGTGCATTGGGCGAAGATGGTCCACCTGTAGTAAATTGTGATGAACCAAATCTGGAAGAATGTGAAAATTGTCCAACTAATGGTGACATTGGAATATAAAAAATTTAAATAATATCATATAGAAATAAAGGGCCTGCGATAAGCAAAGCCCTTTATTGTTTAAAAATTCGGTAACTAAGCTGTCATTTATACATAAAATATTAGTATAAATTAAGATATTTGTATAAAAAAGGAGCATTGCTATGTTTAAAGATAAAAATAAGATTGATATAGAAAAATTTGATACTCTTTGCAATGAAAATGGTTGTGATGTAAACATTTTTCAAGATCTTGATGTATGTGTACCAATAACAGTTGAACCATTTGTAAAATTACATGAAGCAGAAGTAGAATGTATTGATGAACCATATATAGTGTCAAGTCAATATAATTCAAAAAATAAAAATGGTACTTGCAGATTTAATTTAGCACAAAAACTTTGTATAATGATTCCAATTGAATTTAAAGCAAAAACCAGCAACGGTCCCACTTCGGTAATTTGCGGAGATATTTCAGACGATGATTGTCCTTCATTTGATTGTGGAGAGAATGATGAGGATGATTGTGAAAAAAGGAGCTCATTCAATTTTTACATTAAGGGAAAACGAGTTGAATAAGATTTAAATGTGCAAAAAATATGCCGTATCTATTACAGCATATTTTTTGTATATTAAATTATTAAACTTCGGGGGCGGACCATAGATATTATTTATATTGAAAAATGATGGGGATGTTGATATTATAGTTACGAGGTGAAACTGCAATGAATTTAATGAAAGAATGCATCATATGTCCAAGAAACTGCAAAGTTGACAGAACAAAAGGGAATAGGGGATACTGCAGAGAAACTGACAAGTTAGTTGTTGCCAGAGCTTCTCTTCACATGTGGGAAGAGCCGTGTATTTCAGGAACAAATGGTTCTGGTACTGTTTTCTTTTCAGGATGTTCTCTGGGATGCATATATTGCCAAAATTTCAATATATCAAATGGAATGTCAGGAAAGGAAATTACTACAGAAAGGCTTGCAGAGATTTTTCTCGAGCTTCAGTCAAAGGGAGCCCACAACATTAATCTTGTAACCCCAACCCATTTTGTAGTGCAGATAATGGATGCTATTATAATGAGCAGAAATAAAGGACTTAACATTCCTATAGTCTACAATACAAGCGGTTATGAAAAAATTGAAACCATAAAAATGCTTGAAGGACATGTTTCTGTATATCTTCCTGATTTAAAATATATGGATGAAAATATTGCAAAAAAATATTCAAACTGCCAGGACTATTTTTCACATGCATCTAAGGCCATAGAGGAAATGGTGAGACAGACAGGAGAAATTGAATTTGATGAAAATGGTATGGTTGTAAAAGGTGTAATTGTCAGACACATGACTTTACCTGGATATCTTGATGATTCCAAGAACATAATCAGATACCTCCATGAAACATATAAACATAAGATATACTTAAGCATTATGAACCAGTACACGCCCCTTACTGAAGTATCAAAGTATCCTGAAATAAACAGAAAGATAACTGAGGATGAATATGATGAGCTTGTGGATTATGCTGTTGACATAGGCGTTGAAAATGGTTTTATACAGGAAGGGGAAACTGCCCTTGAAAGTTTTATACCGGTTTTTGACAAAGAAGGAGTATAACTGGTTCTATGATTTGAAGCGCTGCATTACATATGCCTTGAAAGATAGAAAGAAGATAATGTAAAAATTGACAATATAATGATAAAAAATATTTAATATCTCCCCTAAATTATTCTTATAAACTGCCGATATGTTTCTTAAGATTTAATAGTGACAATTAAGATCAATTCAAATAAATTAACTGAAAAGTATCAATTTATTCATAAATTGTCAATTTATTAAGCATATGATTTTGAGGAGATATGAAATTATGGTACGTAATAGAAATTTGTTAGCTAAAATTCTTTTATTCATTGGTGTTCCGGTTGTAATAGCGTTTTGTGCAACGGCAGTATTCATATTGCAAAGAGTGGGTGATTCAGTAAGCGATTTAACCCAAAGTGAACTTGCTTCTAAATCTGAAACTGCATCATATCAGGTCAGTGAATTTTTCACTAAACATTTATCAATTGCTGAGCAGATGTCTACAAATAGCCAGATAGAAAAAGTATTTGAAGAGACTGTTCCCGGAAAAATCATTACCGAAGTTAACAGCTTTGCTGATGCAAAGAAAACCATGGTCAATGTGCAGGAAACAGATCCTAAAAATATAGTGGTTTCATGGATAGCTGATGCAGACACTAATCAGCTGACACAATCTGATGACTACTTGCTCTCTGAAGGATGGGATATGAAATCGAGGCCATGGTATGCTTCTGTAACGGAAAAGCAGAGTGTTGTGCTTACTGATCCATATCAGGATACAGTAACAGGCAATATAATTGTAAGTGCAATCTGCCCTGTATATGAAGAAGAAACCAAGGAGTTTCTGGGTGTTGTGGGAATAGATTTCTCAATTGAAAATATTGGGTTGTTAATGAAGGAATATAAGCTTGGGGAGACGGGTTTCTATGTTTTGGCCACAAGCAATGGACAGGTTATTTATCATCCTGTTGAAGAGTATATAAATAAGAGCATTTCTGAGACAGATATGTCTGAAAATATTAAGAATGCCATTGAAAACAATGAATCCGGACAGATTGAATATGAGTCACAGTCACAGAAAACACACGGATATGTATCAAATGTTGGAGATTCAGGATGGGTAGTTGCTACAGGGCTGCCTGACAAAGAATTCAACAAGACATTTAATTCTGTTCGAAATGCCATTCTTATTTCTTTCAGTTTGGCAATTATAATAATTTTTGCTTTGATTGTAATTATTGCAATGGGAATTGTAAAACCTTTGAAAAAGCTCAGAGGTATTGCAAATGAAATAGCCGATGGAAATTTAAATGTTCAGATGGACATACAGTCACGTGATGAAATTGGACAGGTGGCAGATGCCATTGATAAAACCGTTGTAAGGTTAAGCAAATATATTGACTATATAACAGAAATATCAGAGGCATTAAATACATTTGCAAAAGGGGACATGTGCATTACTCTTAATCAGGATTATGTTGGTGAATTTTCTCCGATTAAAAGAGCTTTAAATGATATTTCTTTATCCCTCAGCAATTCACTTTCAGCCATTAACATATCAGCTGAACAGGTAAATGAAGGAGCTTCACAGGTTGCTGACGGTGCTCAGGCTTTATCATCAGGAGCCACAGAACAGGCAAGTTCAATAGAGCAATTATCTGCATCCATAAATGAAATATATGAATCCGCAAATAAGAATGCAGAAAATGTATATGCAGCATCAAAGTATGCAGATGAAACTGTGCTGGAAGTTGAAGACAGCAACAATTATATGGAAAAAATGCTGCTGGCAATGAATGAAATTGAAACGACATCAAATGAAATAAGCAAAATAACCAAAGCAATTGAAGATATAGCTTTCCAAACTAATATCCTTGCTCTTAATGCTGCAATTGAGGCATCCCGTGCCGGCAATGCAGGCAGAGGATTTGCAGTTGTTGCTGACGAAGTTCGAAACCTGGCTGCAAAATCAGCAGAAGCAGCAAAAAATACTGTTAATTTAATTGAAAAATCTATATCATCAGTTAAGGAAGGTTCGGGAATCGCTCAGAATACAGCAAAGTCACTTGAAATTGTATCAACGAAAACAAAGTTTGTTAAAGATATTATTTCAGAAATTGATAATGCTTCTCAGGCTCAGGCATCTTCCATCTCTGAAATAAATAAGGGTATAGAACAAATTTCAGCCATTATTCAAAACAATGCCGCAACAGCTGAAGAAAGTTCGGCATCAAGCGAGGAACTGTCAGCACAGGCGGCAGCATTAAAAGAGGAAGTAAGTAAATTTAAATTATTAAGTGAATAAGAAAACTAAGTAATTAAATAAAATGAAAAAACGCTCGTTTAAATTAAACGAGCGTTTTATTGCAATTAGAATGTTTTTAAAAAATCAGGAATATTGAAATCCATAGATATCGGGTTGCTTTCATTTGATACTTTTTCCTTATTTGAAGAAGAGGCAGCTGCCTGGGAAATTTCTTCTGCAATGTCAAAGCCTGTGGCAACTACTGTGATTTTAATTTCATCTCCAAGAGATTCATCTATGTTTGCACCGAATATTATATTTACCTCTGGATCTGAAGCTTCTTCGATAAGCTTTGCAGCTTCGTTTATTTCGTGAATTCCCATGCTCAAACCGCCGGTGATGTTTAATATTACTCCTCTTGCTCCATTGATGGATGTTTCTAGAAGAGGACTTTGAATAGCCTGTTTTACAGCAGTGAGAGCCTTATGCTCACCGCTTGCCTGTCCTATGCCCATATGTGCCAGACCCTGATCAGACATGATTGTCTTTACATCGGCAAAGTCAAGATTCACAATTGCCGGTATTGCTATAAGGTCTGAAATTCCCTGAATGCCTTGTCTTAAAACGTCATCTGCCAGAGAAAAGGCCTCAAGCATGGTTGTTTTCTTGTCAGTTGTTTCTAAAAGTTTGTCGTTTGGAATAACTACAAGGGTATCTATGTTTTCTTTAAGCTTTTTCAAACCTTGTTCTGCGTTTTTCATTCTTTTTCTGCCTTCAAACATAAAAGGCTTTGTTACGACTGCAACTGTAAGTATCCCTTGTTCTTTTGCTATCTTTGCAATGCAGGGAGCTGCACCTGTTCCGGTTCCGCCGCCCATGCCGGCTGTTATGAACAGCATGTCTGCACCTGCAACCAATTTTGCTATTTCTTTTTCATTTTCCAGAGCTGATTTTTCACCGATTTCCGGTTTTGCTCCTGCACCCAGACCACTTGTCAGATTTTTTCCTATTTGAAATTTTATATCTGCTTTTGAGTTGGCCAATGCCTGCTTATCTGTGTTTACGCTTACAAAAGTGACACCCTTGACACCTGCTTCTATCATTCTGTTTACGGCGTTGTTTCCGCCGCCGCCAACTCCAATTATTTTAATGTTCGCAAGTTTTTCTGATGTATCTTCAAATTCAAACATAAGTCCTCCTGTAGAGATTTCTCTCTATGCCAAAAATATTAAGTATTATTACTATGGTATTTTACAATGCTTTTTAAAATTTTGCACGCTTTATCTTATAATATCGTCAAATATTATAAAAAAGTTATATTGAACAATATAACTTTTTAAAATTAAGCAAAAAAATAAACCAAAAAACGAATTGGCTTTGTTCTATTGACTTTTAGAATTTCACATGTTATATTAATGGTTGATATAAAAATAAACATTTATAACAAGATAACATAAATATAACACAAAATCATCATTTTGTCAATAGTTTTCTGAAAAATATTTTAAGGAGTGTTTTATGGAATTTAATGTTGCAGCACTTTCATCTTCAATAGTACAAAAACAAGCAATCAACGAAATAATCATGTGCAATGATTTTACAGGGGAGTACGGTCTTGTGCTTACATTGGAACAGGCAGCTGAGCTTGTGGAAACTCGTTTCACATCATTGTCTGCAAACGGACGAATTGAATTGGGAGGAGGCGTTATAGATAAAATTATAAAAGAATTTTGCGACTCACCATATATCACTAGATATAACTATGCTGAAACTCTGCAAGAACTGCTTAAATTATTTTATTTTTATAAAAATGAAACTCTGGACTTGTTAAGTGATGATGATCTTATTAAGTTTATGAAAGATTCATTCAATAATACCTGTTGCGGATCAATTGAGCTGCTTGCAGACCGTGAGCTTAATAAAATGGCCAACAACCTTAGATATGGTTATGCTCCATCTTATTCAGAGGATACATGTGAAACTCATGAGGAGGACGAAAATGAACAATATTGAAAAATTAATTCATATAGATAGAAAAAAATTAAATGAAGAATTTTATTTCAGGTCATTGATTGAAGAAGCAGCAAGTCTAGGGATGATTGATGAAGAAGATGTTGAAAATATTCAGTATCAATGTTTAGAACTCTTAAAACACAGGATTGAAAAATTAAATCAAGGGGAAAGCAGTTCTGTAAGGGTTGAAATTGCAGAAAAGATTATGATATCAAATTTATATACTGTCGGAATATGGCTTAAGACAATGGACAATGCAGATGAAGCAATAAAGGAAATAAAAAAGACACACATATCACTCATTTACGAAAAAGGAAGAAAAAGGATTGATACTAAGCTTAATTCAGCCCGTCACATTCACATGATGGTTCTTAAAAACTTTCTTAAAACTGATAATTACACATATAATGCAACACTCAAGGATGGAATAACTGGATTTTTCAAAATATACAATCCTGACTATGAAGCTCATGAAATACGCATAACTGCAGATTATCCACTATCAATTCCTGTCAGTAATCTAGCAGGAATTGAGTTTGTGCTTAAGTATCTGGAAAATATATATTATGAAAATATGTTTTGTGCTTATTTTTCATCTGAAGATATAGAGCATTTGATGTTTGGATATTCAAAGGATTACAAACTTTTAGTGATTAACATATACGAAGTTGTACTTAATATTGCAATAGGTTGTAAAATTGCAGGGAAAAAGGCTTTGGACTTAAATATAATGCAGGTTCACAGAAAAATTGCAGCAGATAAAATGTTCTTAAAATCAGAAGAGGAAATAGAAAAAATTGTCATAATGGCAAGTGAAGAACTGGAAGAAGAACTTAACATAAATAACATTTACTTGAAACAATATATAAAGAACAGTCTTCCGAAAGTAATATCTTCTATAATCAATGCAGCAAAACTCAGCACTTATGAAAATGTGTTTATATCAAAAAAATTTCCGGAATTAAATAGAAAATTCAAATTTGACTATGGAATTAAAATGGATGATGAGTTGTACAGGAGTACGGTTCAAGAAATTACCCAGTGCCGTTACTTAAGTGATAAATTGCTTATTATAAAAAGAAAAATTAAATCAATAGCCGATATGGAAGATTTGCTACTGGAAGATGAACTGTCCGAAAATGAAATAAATGCTGTGTTACAAGGGTTTGACATGATTGAAACTGCAGCTTTGGCAAGGCGTCATGATTTTAGAGAGGAGAACAAATCTGATTTAAGCATTGAAGAATTGAAATTAAGGAATTGTCTGGAAAAATTTATAACCATGCAGGAAGAAAATCATAAAAAGCTTTTTTTGAAAACTATGGATCTCATGGAAGATTAGCAAAAGTTTACATAAATCTACAAATTATGATTAAATTGTTTGAAAAAGGGTAAATAAATTCAAAACAATAAAATAAATAATCTGTCAAAAAATAAAGGTTTATATATTGAAAGGAGAGGAATGAATGTCTGTTATAAAGAAAAGTATTGTTATTGATCGCCCTGCTGAAAAAGTTTATAAACTTGGTACAGATCCGACTAAATGGCATGAGTGGTATGTCGGACTTTCGAAACCGGAGGAAATGCTGGGAAATGGTGCAACAGGGACTAAAATGACTCTAAAATACAAAATTCTTGGCGTTGATCTTCCAATATCTTGCGAAGTAGTTGAAAATACTGAAAAAGGTGATTGCTATGTGTGGAAGGGAATAATTAAGGGCTCAATTAATTCCACACAGATCTGGACATATGTTCCTGAAGAAGAAAGCACTGAGGTAATGATAGATATTGAATATGAAGTTCCGGGTAATATACTGGGGAAATTAGCAGATATTCTTGTTGTAGAAAAAATTCAAGACAGTGCAATGGAAGAAACATTAAGCAATCTTAAGGAAATTTGCGAAATTTAATTACCAATTGCATGATAAATTATAAACCAGTACGTCATTTTTATAAACTTTTATAGAAGATGACGTCTTTTGTCAAAATAAAAAGTAACCAAGCTGCCCGAGATGAATATTATGTATCTTATTTCGTGCAGTACATGGAATAAAAACGGCACATGCAAATTTACACTGGTGCAGAAACTTTGTGTAATGGTTCCTGTAGAGTTCAGGGAGGCTGCCAGAAGCGGTCCGACATCTGTAATATGCGGAAATGCTTCGGATGAAGAATGTCCGACTTATGTATGTGATGAGTAAGGAGAAACAGAAGAAAATCAAAGATATAAATTTTACATCAAAGGTAAAGGAGTATAAACATTGGACTATGAACAAACAATCCGTTATGTTCTGTAAAAGATAACGGGTTGTTTTATTTGTATAGTTTGCTAAAATTGAAAAACTTATTAAAAAAGTAAAAGTTTTAAGTATATTGAATTTTCCGTTGAATATTTATGATAAATAAGTTATAATGGACAAGATTTATGTTAATTAAATAACAAACTAACATATGTCGGAAACACAACTTATATTGAGGGGAGCGATATCTTTGTCTAATAATGAAAAAAAGGGTTTCCTTGACAAAGAAACCACACGACGCGAGTTTTTAAAATTATCCGGTAAAGGAATAGGCGGAACATTTATTTCTTTATCATTGTTAAACCTTCTTGGATGTACAAACACCAATGTTGAAGAAGTTGCAGCATTTCCGCTGGCTCAGGGAGTACTGATTGCTGACAGAGCAAGATGTACAGGCTGTCTCAGATGTGAAACAAACTGTTCATTGGTAAATGACGGAAAAGCAATGCCTTATATATCAAGAATTAAGGTAAGCAGAAACTACAACTTCGGTACTGACGGACCAAAGCTTGCATATGCATATGAAGACGGAGCTTTTGGAAACAAACTCATGTCACCAGAAACATGCAGACAGTGTGCTGAGCCATACTGTGGAAAGGCATGTCCGGTTGGAGCAATCTCAACCAACGAAATAGGTGCAAGAGTTGTTGACGAAGCAAAGTGTGTTGGATGCGGAACTTGCACAAAAGCATGTCCTTGGACTATGCCTACTGTAGATCCAGAAACAATGAAATCTACAAAATGTGTAAACTGCGGAACTTGCGCTGCAAATTGCCCTACAGGAGCATTAAGAATAGTTCCTTGGGAAGAAGTAAAATATGCTATGCGTAAACTTGGTTACAAAGCTTAATCAGTATTAAAATAACATTAGGATGGAGGAATTTATATGTCTACAGGCGGTTGGGCAGGTAAAATAATAAGAGTAAATTTAACAAGTGGAAAAATAAGTTCAGAAGATACAAGCAAGTATCAGGATTTTATAGGCGGAATGGGTATCGGATACAAGGTGTTGTTCGATGAAGTTCCTGCAGGAACAAAACCATATGATGAAGCAAATAAAATAGTTGTTGGAACAGGTCCTTTATGTGGAAGCGGAGTTCCAATGAGTTCAAGAACAAACATTACATCATTATATCCTGGAACTGACATGAACCTTGTAACAGACAGCCACATGGGCGGAAACTTTGCAGCGTTCTTGAAATATGCAGGATGGGATGCAATAATCATAGAAGGAGCTTCAAGCAAACCGGTTTGGCTGAGAATTGAAGATGATAAAGTAAGCCTTGAAGATGCTTCCTCAGTATGGGGAACAGGTATTTACAACACAACTGCAGTAATTGGCTCAAAAATGGGCAAGGAATCTTGTGTTGCTGCAATTGGACAGGCTGGAGAAAATCTGGTTAACCTTTCAGTAATAATGAACGGTTCATCACACTCAGCCGGAGGTCATGGAGCGGTATTCGGATCTAAGAAACTTAAAGCTATCGGTGTTATAGGAACTGGTTCTGTAAAAATAGGCAAAGACAAAAAAGAGCTGATGGATTTGGATGCTTATGTTATGAAAGAAATAGTAGGCGCAAACAACCAGCACGTTGTTCCAAGCACTCCACAGCCTTGGTCAGAATTTGTATATGAAAACAGCCGTTGGACTGCCAGAGAAGGACTTACTTGGGGAGCTTCAGAAGGCAATATAGATACAGGAATTGCAGCACCTGGTGATGTAAACAAAGTTGGATACAGAACTATGAAAGCAATAAAGGATTTAGGTCCTGTGGCAGCAAAATATACTGTAAGAATGGGCGGATGTCAATCATGCCCAATCAGATGCCATGCTCAAATGAACATACCTCAGCTTGAGCAGTATGGAGTATCTCCTTATGCAGCAAATACATGTATGGGATGGTTCTCACCAGCTGGCGTAATGTTTAAGGGTACTAAGGACCAGAAAGAAGAAGGCGATGGCAACATGATCACCAGAGCACTTGGCTCACAATTGGCTGATGATTATGGTGTATGGTGCAACTATGGTAGTATAGGAAGAGACTTTGCTTATGCTTATGAATCAGGAATTATTAAAAAAGTTCTTCCAGAAGAAGAATACAACAGCATTCCTTGGAATTTATTAGAAGCAGGAGACCCTGCATTCCTGAAAGAATTCTACAGAAGAGTTACATTTAAGGAAGGTGAATTCAGCCACTTAGGTGATGGAACTTACCACATTGCAAAGAGATGGAACTTTGGAGCTGATTACTTTGATACTAAGAAATACAGCATGTGGTCACCACTTGGATTCCCTAAACACCATGCAAGTGACGAATCTTACCAGGTAGGAGCTATAATCAATTGTATGTTCAACAGAGATGCTCAGAGCCATTCACACCAAAACTTTATAAGTTCAGGACTTCCTGTTGATGTATTAAAGAAGATAGCAGAAAAATTATGGGGCTCAGGAGATGCAATTGACCCACCTGCAAATTATACTCCAATGAATGAGTATAAAGCAAAATTTGCAAAATATGGTGTTATCAGAAACTGCCTCCATGACTCATTGACATTGTGCAACTGGATGTGGCCATTGACAGCTTCTCCGCTAAAAGAAAGAGATTACATGGGAGACACATCATTGGAATCTAAATATTTCTCAGTTGTAACAGGAATAGATACAACAGAAGAAGAATTGGATTTAATGGGAGAAAGAGTATTTACACTGCATAGAGCATTGACTGTAAAAGAAATGGGCACAACTGACATGAGAGGAAAACACGATTTAATGGTTAACTGGGTATTTGACATTGATCCTGACAAGAAACCATTTACTGAAGGAACTATAAAAATGGATCGTGATGACATGCAGTTAGCATTAACAATGTTCTATAAAGAAATGGGCTGGGATGAAAAAACAGGTGCTCCAACAAGAGCAACTTTGGAAAAATTAAACATGAAGGATGTTGCAGACGAACTTGCTAAATTAGGTTTGTTACCGGCTTAATTTTTAAAAGGAGGAATTAAATTGTCAAAGGAAAAAGTTAATGACGAAATTCTTCAAGAAAATTTAGAATTTACGGCAAAGTATATCAGAGAAAATTCATATAATGGAAAATTCATAAAATATGATGATTTTTTTACAGAGCCTATTAGTTTAAAAGAAGAAGAGAAAGAGATTTTCTTTGAAAAATTATTCAGCAATGAAGAATACAGCGATATTTCAGAACTTAAGGGCAAAGAAAACAGATATTTCTATTCAAAAAAAGAAATGAATGAAAATTATGCCAAATTGTTGTATCGAATTGAAGAAAAAGATATACTGAATATGGTTGCCGACAGAATTAGAACTGATTCAAAAAGATATCCGAAAACAACAAATTCAAATGTCTTTCTCAATGAACCATATAATTTGAAGAAAGATGAATTAGCTGAGCTGTACAAGCAGCTCAGCAATTTGGATGATTATAAGGATATAAAACAATCTGTAGCTTCAAACGGCGTAGTATGCGTATATTCAGACAAATTTTTATCGCAGGGCTATGCAGATGCTTTAACAGAATTACAAGAGGTTACTCGTATAGAAAGCCAGTAAGGAGTCAATAATGAAAGAAACTATGGTTTTACAAAAAGTTAATATATGTGAGGAAGAACCTGTTGAATTTTTGCTAAACGGAAAAAATTTAGTAACTTTCATGTGCACTCTTGAAGAACTTAAGGAATTGGCAATAGGACATTTGTACAGCCGCGGTATTATAAAAAGTGCTGACGAAATTTCTTCCCTGGGAGCATGCAAGGATATGAAAATGATTTTCGGTACTACAGACAGGGAGGTTGACTTTGACGGCATAGAACTTAACACAGTTCTTCAAAGCGGTTGCGGAAGCGGAGTTAAATTCAACAATTCCATTGCTAAGTTACCAAAAATTAATTCTGATTTTCATATAACCTTGGATACCATTAAGGAAAGAGCTGTTGAAATGTTCTCCCAGGCGTATATGTACAAACAGTACGGGGGAATGCACTGCGCTGCTGTTTCTGACGGCAACGAAATTATTGCGCTTTGTGAAGATGTAGGAAGACATAATGCTGTTGACAAAGTCATAGGAAAGGCATTATTATCAAATATAGATTTCAGCCAATCAATGATAATTACAACAGGCAGAATTTCCACAGATATGGTTTTAAAGGCAGCAAATATAGCATGCCCGTTAATAGCATCAAGGAGCATACCTACCACATCTGCTTTGGAACTGGCCAATAAATTAGGCATTACAGTCATAGGCAGGGTGGTTTCAAGCAAACCGGTGATTTACATGTATGAGGAAAGAATAGCCATTTAAAAAGGAGGACATTAAAATGTTTGGAAGATTAGGAGCAGGAGAGCTTATTTTAATACTTGCAATTGCGCTTGTTATTTTCGGACCGGCAAAGTTGCCGGAAATAGGCAAATCCATGGGTGAAGCAATAAACAATTTTAAAGGTTATCAGAACAAAGTAGCTAAAGAATTAGAAGTTGACCTTAAAGACGAAAAAAAGGAAAGCTAATTTAGCATACTGAATTACCACTGACAAAAAAGCCCCAGGGCTTTTTTGTTTTATATGGAATTAATAAAACAGGCGGACAAAATCCGCCCCTATAGTTTGTTGAAAATTAGGTCTGTCTTTCAATAGTCTTATTCACATGGAATGTGACTTTTATTATGTATTTATGTGATTTTACTAAAGCAGTGTATGTTCCAAAAATATTTTTAGACCTATTATTATAAGAATTGCTCCTCCAAGTATTTCTGCTTTTTGCTTGAACATTTCTCCGAATTTTTTTCCAAGATTAGATCCAAGTATTGAAGTTGCAAATGTTATTATTCCAATGAACAGGGCTGCATATGTAATGTTAACATTCATAACGGCAAATCCAATTCCTACGGCCAGGGCATCTATGCTTGTTGCAATTGCCTGAACAAACAGAATTTTTGATGTAAGGTATTTAGAGCCTGTAAGACATGCTTCCGGAAATTTTAGTTCCTCGATTGCTTCCTTAATCATTTTGCCGCCGATGAAGCCAAGCAAAATGAGCGCAATCCAATGGTCCAAAAATGAAATTTGTCTACTGAATGCGGAACCTACTATGAAACCTATTACAGGCATGAATGCCTGAAACAAGCCAAATGCCAAAGCAGTCCATATAATTTGTTTTTTATGTATGTTTCCAAAGCACATTCCATTAGAAATTGAAACTGCGCAGGCATCCATAGACAAGCCTATTGATGTAAAAAGCAAAGTAAAGTAACCCATATTTTCTCCTTCAAAATTAAAGACTCATGCATGCCAAGCGGATGCATGAGTCTCGTTTTTTAATGCAAGCCAGATCTTAGATCATTATGTTGACTTGCAACACTTTAGTGCAAACTACTCCCTCATGAAGTTTAAATAATTATAGCATGAGTATTTTTTGATTTCAAGTTTATTATGTAATTTTTAACAAAATTTATTATAAAAATTGTTGACATAGAAAGAGAAGAGTTATATATTTAAAATTGACATATGTCAAATACATTGGCAATTGACATGTGATGTATAATTAATATGAGATTGTTATACAATTAATCAACCAACATTAAATAATTACTAGGAGTTAAAAATGAGCGAAAATTGTAATTCAAACTGCAGTTCATGCAGCCAGGAATGCGAAAGCAGAAAAGAAGAAAAAACAGATTTTATGGAAAAACCTCACAAGATGAGCAACGTTAAAAAAGTAATAGGTGTTGTAAGCGGTAAAGGAGGAGTAGGAAAATCTCTTGTTACTTCAATGCTTGCAGTTACAATGCAAAGGCGTGGACACAGAGTTGGTATTTTAGATGCGGACATAACAGGTCCTTCAATACCAAAATCCTTTGGCGTTACTGAAAAAGCAAAAGGCAATGGATATGGTATTCTGCCATGCAAAAGCAAGACAGGAGTTGAGATTATGTCTATAAATCTGTTGCTTGAAGATGATACTGATCCAGTTGTTTGGAGAGGACCAGTTATTGCAGGCACAGTAAAACAATTCTGGACAGAAGTAATATGGAATGACATTGATTATTTGTTTGTTGATATGCCTCCTGGAACCGGAGATGTTCCTTTAACTGTATTTCAGTCCATACCTATTGATGGTATAGTTATTGTAACTTCACCTCAGGAACTTGTTTCAATGATAGTGGAAAAGGCTGTGAAGATGGCTGAAATGATGAACATACCTATAATAGGCATAGTTGAAAACATGTCTTATTTCAAATGTCCTGACTGCAATAAAGAATATAAAATCTTTGGAGACAGCAATATTGATAATGTTGCAAAAAACCACAACTTAAAAGTTATTGCAAAGCTTCCTATTGATCCTAAGATAGCAGCGTCTTGTGACAGAGGAATGGTAGAACTGTTAGATGACAGCTTATTCGGAAATATAGCTGAAATTTTATAATGTTAAATAATTAATTAATTGAATATAATTTCATAATGGTATAGTATATAATAGACATAAAATTTATTATATAAAGAGGTGTAAATATGCCGAGACCCAGAAAATGGAGAAAAGTTTGCTGCCTTCCTGACAGCAACCGGTTTGGGCCTTTAGATGTACCCATAGAGGGTGACTTTTTCGTAACAATGACAGTTGATGAATATGAAACAATACGGTTAATAGATTTGGAAGGCTTATCTCAGGAGGAGTGTGCCGGACAAATGAAAGTTGCCCGTACAACTGTTCAGGGGATCTATAGCGAAGCAAGAAAGAAGCTTGCGGAATCTCTTGTAAATGGAAAAGTATTGAGAATTGAAGGCGGAGACTACAAGCTGTGCGATGGAGATGGAGAAATATGTGTTGATTGTCGCTGTCCAAGAAGAAGTTACAACGGTTTATTATAAAACTATCTTTTAATACTTAGAAGTCAGACAAGCTGTGCCAAACTGCTATCTGGCTTTTTTTTGAAAAACCCGCAAATTTATTATTGCATTCAAAAAGCCGTTCTGATATAATACAAAGATAAATGAATATATTACTGTGATTGGAAGCAGTAGGTTTGTACATATTTTCAGAGAACTGTCGTTTGGTGCAAGGCAGCAATATGAAGACTGAACTCGTCCATGAGTTTTTGAAGCGAATCAAGTAGTTTCAAACGGTTATTGCCGTTAATATAAGAGTGAGGCATTTTGCCTAATTTGGGTGGTACCGCGGAGAGTCTTCGTCCCAGCATGGGAGAGGCTTTTTTTTATGCCCTAACCCTGTTTTTTCGACCAAAGGGAGAAATAAACAGCGGTAGGTCAAACACAATGAGTTCCCGATTTATGCGACCGTAGGGAGCTGATAAATTGGCGAACGAAACTGTGATATGCCCTAACCCTGTTTTTTCGACCAAAGGGAGAAATAAATTGATGGTAGGTCAAACGTAAATAATATCAAAAATTATTAATGGAGGAATAAAATGAAATCATACAATCCGCAAGCCGTAGAGAAAAAATGGCAGGAAATTTGGGAAAAGAATGAGACGTTCAAAGCACATGACAATTCTGATAAGAAGAAATTTTATGGTCTGGTAGAATTTCCGTATCCGTCAGGGGTAGGTCTGCATGTAGGCCATATTCGCGCATACACTTCTCTTGAAGTTATTTCAAGAAAAAGAAGACTGGAAGGTTACAACGTATTGTTTCCTATAGGCTGGGATGCATTCGGCCTTCCAACAGAAAATTATGCTATGCAGACAGGCAAGCATCCTAGAAAAGTAACAGATGACAACATAAAGGTTTTTACATCTCAATTAAAGGCAGCAGGATATTCTTTTGACTGGTCAAGAACTGTTGACACAACAGATCCTGAATATTACAAATGGACCCAGTGGATTTTTGTTCAGCTGTTCAAACACAATCTTGCATTCAAGGACAAAACATATGTAAACTTCTGTAACAAGTGCAAAGTTGTTCTTGCAAATGAAGAATCACAAAATGGTGTATGCGACAGATGCGGAAGCGAAGTTGTACAGATGGAAAAAGACGTATGGTTCCTGAAAATCAGGGAATATGCCGATAAACTGCTTGAAGGACTTAATGAAGTTGATTTTCTTCCAAGAATAAGACTTGAGCAGGAAAACTGGATTGGTCGTTCTTATGGTGCTGAAGTAGACTTCAAATTAAAAGATACAGATGACAATTTAAGAGTGTTCACAACAAGACCGGATACATTGTACGGAGTTACATTCATGGTTATTGCTCCGGAGCATCCTTTCCTTGAAAAATATGAATCCAGAATATCAAATATAGATGAAATACATGATTATCAGGATCAGTCAAGAAAGAAGACTGAATTTGAAAGAGTGCAGCTTGCCAAAGACAAGACAGGCGTTGAAATAAAAGGACTTAAAGCAATAAATCCTGTGTCTGGTGAAGAAGTTCCGGTATGGGTTGCAGACTATGTAATGATGGGCTACGGAACAGGAGCAATTATGGCAGTTCCTGCTCACGACTCAAGAGACTGGGAATTTGCAAAGAAGTTCAATATTCCTATAATTGAGGTCATTGCAGGCGGAAACGTTCAGGAAGAAGCATTCACAGATGTTGAAGAAGGAACTATGGTTAATTCAGGCATTTTGAACGGCCTTCAGGTAAAAGATGCTATTGCTAAAATGATAGATTATCTCCAGGAAAACAAGCTTGGAGAAAGAAAAACAAACTACAAGATGAAAGACTGGGCATTTAACAGGCAAAGATACTGGGGAGAGCCTATTCCAATAATCCATTGCCCTCACTGCGGAATGGTTCCTGTTCCTGAAGATGAGCTTCCTGTAAGACTTCCGGATGTTGAAAATTATCAACCTACAGACACAGGAGAATCTCCGCTTGCAAACATTGCAGAATGGGTTAATGTGAAATGTCCTGTATGCGGCGGCGATGCTAAGAGAGAAACAGACACTATGCCTCAATGGGCAGGTTCATCATGGTATTTCTTGAGATACATGGACCCAAGAAATCATGAAGCAATTGCATCAAAGGATAATTTTAATTACTGGGGACCTATTGACTGGTACAACGGCGGTATGGAACATGTTACAAGACACTTGATCTATTCAAGATTCTGGCACAGATTCCTGTACGATATAGGTGCAGTTCCATTCCCTGAACCATATGCTAAACGTACAGCACAGGGTTTGATACTTGGTTCTGACGGAGAAAAAATGTCAAAATCAAGAGGAAATGTTGTTAACCCTAATGACATTATAGATGAATTCGGAGCAGACACTTTAAGAACATACATTATGTTCATTGGTGATTATGAAAAATATGCTATTTGGAATGATTCAAGCGTTAAAGGATGCAAGAGATTTTTAGACCGTACATGGAAACTGCAGGATATGATTGTTGAAGGTGAAGGATACTCAGAAAAACATATGACTTTAATGCACAAAACAATCAAAAAAGTAAGCGAAGACTATGAAGCAATGAAATTCAACACTGCAATTGCTGCCATGATGAGCTTTGTAAACGAAGTGTTCAACGACGGTTTCGTTACAAGAGATGAGCTTAAATCATTCGTAACATTGTTAAACCCGGTTGCACCTCACGCAACAGAAGAAATATGGGAGGAACAAAACTTCGGAGGAATGCTTAACGAAGCAGAGTGGCCTGTTTGGGACGAAAATAAAACAGTTGATGATGTCATAGAGCTTCCTGTTCAAATAAGCGGTAAGGTGAGAGGAAAAATTACTGTATCTAAAGATGCTGATGTTGAAACAGCAAGAAAGCTTGCAAATGAAGATGAAAACATCAATAAATATATGGAAGGAAAATCCATTGTTAAAGAAATTTATGTTGCAGGAAAAATCTACAACATAGTTGTAAAATAGTTTAAATGCGGCGTTAATATAGTAACGCCGCATTAATTTTTATGTTATAATTGTTGAGTATTGTTATGATGAGTGTTTTATTATATAATATTTAATAATGAAATATGCACCGGAGGTAAAAATTGAACAACATTGAAGAAATCAAATTCGAATCAAAAGAAGAATTATATGATTACATGAATATGTCATTGGAAGGGCTTATTTCTGAAGAACCTGACTGGCTTGCAAATTTGTCAAATGCTGCAGCTTTATTGTGGATGCTCATGGATGATATAAACTGGGCGGGATTTTATCTTTATAAAAATGGAGAACTTGTTCTTGGACCATTCCAAGGAAAGCCTGCATGCACGCACATTCAGATTGGAAAAGGAGTATGCGGAACAGCGGCAGAACAAAACAAAACTCAGCTTGTGAAAAATGTTCATGAATTTCCTGGACACATTGCATGCGATTCCCAGTCTAATTCAGAAATAGTTATTCCACTTTTTAAAGAAAATAAAATCGTTGGAGTTCTTGACATCGACAGCCCAAAACTTGGCAGATTTGACGAGACAGATAAAAAATATCTTGAACAGTTTGCTGAGATACTAGAAAGATATGTGAAGTATCCGGAAGTCTTTATTTAAGCATTAGAACATTTAACACCCCTTTTCATATAATAAAATGAAAAGGGGTGAATTTATGAGTTCTATTAATGAAAACAATAGAATGGATTACAGCAAATATCCTTATTTCAACGGATATTTAGATTATTACAAAAATGCTGTTATGCAGCAGGGAGGATGCCGCTGCAAAAAATCATATTTCAGAATACTTAACGCCTATGCTGATAAACCCATTGACATACAGGTCAATGAAATACTTATGGCTGAAGATTTGAAAATCGGCGGACTCACAAAATACGTAAAGTTTGAACCGGGAACATACCATGTGAAAATTTACGATGCTCTTGATTCTAAAAACTTAATTTTTGAAACAAATCTGAAAATGGGCAGGAATTTGGCATATACAGGGGTAGTAACAAGGGATGATGATGATCCTGAGGATATAAGCATATTGATGGTTCCTGAGGAAAAGGAAAATTCAATAAAGGGAAGAATGTCATCGGTGAGACTCACAAACATAGCTTTAAATGCACCGGAAATGGAACTTGTTGCCCAGGACGGTACAGTTCTTTTCTCCCATGTTGATTACGGAGATGCTTCAGTGAACATAGCAATTCCTTCGGGAACCTATACGTTGTACTTAAGAAACAAAAATACTAAAAACAATGTACTTAAATTACCTTATGTGGATTTCGCCCCAAGGATGCATTACAATTTATTTATTGCTGAAAAGGAAGAGAACAATGATATTCAGCTTATAATACCTGAAGACGGAGTCAATTATCTTGAACTGTGTTAGAAAAACAAGCGCATGCTTGTTTTTTTAGCTTAGGCACCATATCAAAAACAGTTGTTGCTAATATTTGAATGTGATATAATGTAATAATGCATGATATTACAATTGAGGTGGAAAATGAAAACAATAGGAATCATAGGAGGAATGGGTCCTCTGGCAACTGTGCACTTGTATGAAAGAATAGTTTTAAGAACGAAAGCCTTGAGAGACCAGGATCACATTCGTGTTTTAATTGACAGCAACACAAATATACCGGACAGAACAAAAGCAATCATATCAGACGGAGAGGATCCGACCGTTGAACTTATGAAGTCTGCAAAAATACTTGAAAGCGGCGGAGCAGACTTTTTAATAATGCCCTGCAACACAGCACATTATTTCATCAACACAATACAGGAAGGCGTAAACATTCCTTTTATAAATATGGTTGAAGAAACTGTAAAGTACACTGCTGAAAAATACGGCAGTGATACAGTGGTTGGAATTCTGGCAACTGACGGTACAATAAAATCAAAAATTTATGAAAATTATTATGCAAGACTTGGAATAAAGACAGTTGTTCCTGATAAATCACAGGCTGATGTCATGAAGTTTATCTATGATGTAATTAAAAAAGGAAACTACAATGAAGGAACGTCTCTTATGTTCAGTGCTGTTGAAGAGCTGAAAGAAATGGGAGCAACATCATTTTTGCTGGGCTGCACAGAACTTTCATCTGCTCAGTACCTGTACAAGTTTGAAGGAAATTTTATAAATCCTATAGAAGTACTGACAGAAAAATCAATTGAGTATGCCGGAGGGCAACTTAACTAACACCGGAGGAATATATGAAACATTTAACATCGAGGCAAGCAGATTTAATGCTGTTTTTTGTGGCATTTTTTTGGGGGACAGGCTTTACAGTAACAAAGATTGCCCTGGACTTTTTCACAACATCACAGCTTCTTTTCATAAGATTTGCAATTGCATCGGCAGCTTCTCTGCTAATATTCAATAAAAACCTGAGAAAAACAACTGCATCAGATTTAAAGGCCGGAATAGTCATGGGACTTTTTCTTGCCTTGGGATACATACTTCAGACATTCGGTCTTGAAGGAACAACAGCAGGTAATTCAGCTTTTCTGACAGGAACCGGTGTAGTGATGATTCCGTTTTTCTTTTGGATGGTGACAAAAAAGAAACCTGGAAAAAACAATGTTATTGCAGCTGTCTTGATGTTTATTGGAATAATATTTTTGACTGTGGATTTTGACAATTTCGGAAAATTCAACAAGTGGGACTTCCTTACATTTTTATGTGCCATATCATTTGCATGGCAGGTGGTTGCAACCGGCATAGCTTCTCAGGACAAGGATCCGATCATTTTGTCAACTTTGCAGCTTTTAACAAGTACAGTAATATTTTTCATAATGATGATTTTTGAAAACAAAACAATAACATTGAACTTAAGCGGATCATTAAGCATGCTTTATCTTGGACTGGTATCTACAATGCTTTGCTTCCTCATGCAGACAGTTGGACAAAAATATACATCAACAACACATGCTGCAATTATTCTCAGTCTGGAATCTGTAATTGGAAGTGTTTTTGGAGTGATTTTTTTAGGAGAAAAATATTCAATAATGACAATTATAGCATTCATGTTTATATTTGTGGCAATAATAACTGCTGAAACAGGATTTGCATGGCTGTTTAAAAGTTCTCCAAAGCCTGAATAAAATTTAAGTTAAAAAATAATATTCTCTTGAACAATACGAACATTTATTGTATAATCATATAAAACATTCGTACGGAGTTGACATGAAAAAATATAAAAGAAATCAAAGAATCGGTGCATTAATGAAAATTTTCGCCGAAAAACCAAACTACATATTTTCGTACAATTACTTTTCTGAAGTTTTTAATGCTGCAAAGTCCACAATCAGCGAAGATGTGGCTATTGTAAAAGAACTGGTAAATGAACTTGATTACGGCAGAATTGAAACAATTTCAGGAGCATCCGGAGGGGCTGTCTTTATACCTGTAATGGGAATTGAAGAAAAGACAGATATATTATCGGAATTGTGCATGCTTTTTTCGCAAAAAAACAGAATTCTTCCCGGCGGATTTATTTACATGACTGATTTGTTCAACAATCCAAACATTGTTACAAACATAGCAAAGATCATTGCTTCAGAATTCTCAAACATAAAAATCGATTATATAATTACCGTAGAAACAAAAGGAATACCTGTTGCTGTTATGTCAGGACAAAAGCTTAATGTTCCGGTTGCAGTAATAAGAAGGAACAACAAAGTTACGGAAGGAGCAACAGTAAGCATAAATTATGTGTCCGGCTCATCAAACAATATTCAGACAATGTCATTGTCCAGAAGGTCTCTTAAGGAAAATTCCCGAGTTCTTATTGTGGATGATTTCATGAAGGGCGGAGGAACATGCAAGGGCATGGCAGACATGATGAGGGAGTTTAATGCTGAGGTTGTGGGAACTGCAGTTGTAATAGAAACTAAGGAACCTGAAAAGAAACTTGTCGATAATTATTTGTCACTTTTGGTGCTAAATAAGATTAATGAGAAGGAAGGTTTAATAGAAATAGTACCTAATTATAAATTGTTAAAATAATTTCATAATTTTTTATAAAAAAATGAAAATGTTTTTTTGCATTTCTCAAATAAGTATAGTATAATGAATATGAAATTATACAGACATAAACTTTTGGGGGAAGGTGGTGACGACATGAAAATATCAGACGTCAGAGTAAGAAAAATTAACTCAGAGGGCAAGATGAAGGCAATCGTTTCCGTAACTTTTGATGATTGCTTCGTGGTACATGACATCAAAATTATTGAAGGGCAGGAAGGATTGTTCATAGCAATGCCGAGCAGAAAAATGCCCGATGGAGAGTTTAAAGATATAGCTTATCCAATTAATTCAGAAACCAGGAATCTTGTGGCAGAGGCAGTATTTAAAGCGTATGAAGAAAAACGTTTGGAAGAAGGAGACAATGCTGAAGAAGCAGCTCTTCTGTAACGTAAAACTGATGATTTCATCAACAGTTTTGGGTCTTGTTGAAGGCCCTTTTTTATTGGTTGTAATATAACGGTTTTGTTCAATTTATTCAACATTTATTTGTGTTTCCATATTATAAAGCTGAAAAACTTTTTTTGACTTAATTAATTATATGATATATAATATCTCAGTATTACAAATAAGGAGAAATAATATGAATATGTCTATTATTTTAGCAGCCGGTGAAGGTACCAGAATGAAATCAGACATTCCTAAAACACTGCATAAGGTTTGCGGTAAAGAAATGATAAGGTACATAATAGAAGCTGCAGAAAATTCACAAATAGAAAAAAACATTGTTGTTTTGGGACATGGAAAAGAAAAAGTTGGAAACAATATAAAAGATATGGATGTAATAACCGTTGAACAGCCCATAGGTGAAGGTTCTCCATACGGAACAGGCTATGCTGTAATGGTTGCAAAAGAGCATATCAACGATGATGACACTGTAGTTATTCTTTGCGCAGACGGTCCTCTCATTAGAAAAGAAACACTGATTTCTTTCATAGGGTATCACAATGAAAGTGATTGTGCTGTTTCTGTGATGACTGCAATTATGGAAAACCCGAAAGGACTAGGAAGAATAGTAAGAAATGAAGATTCGTCCATAGACAAAATTGTTGAAGAAAAAGATGCAACAGAAGACATTAAAAAAATCAAGGAAATCAATACAGGAATATATTGCTTCAAGGGAATTCTTTTGAAGAATGCCTTGGAAAAAATAGATACAAACAATTCCCAGAATGAATATTACCTTACAGATACCATAAAGGTGCTTAACAGCGAAGGATATAAAATAGGCGGCTGGGTGCTTGAGGACTCAACAGATATAAGAGCAGTAAACGACAGAGTGCAGTTATCTGAAGTGACAAAAATAATGCAGGACAGAATAAATAAACGCCACATGCTAAGCGGAGTTACAATAATTAATCCTGAGAATACATATATTGAAGATTCTGTTGAAATAGGAAGAGACACTGTGATTTATCCAGGAACATTCCTTGAAGGCAGCACAATAGTCGGAACAAACTGCGTCATAGGCCCAAACACAAGAATTATCAGTTCAACTGTAAAAAACAATGTGACAATAGAAAGCTCAAAAGTAATAGAAGCAAGCATTGATGATGGAACTACCGTAGGTCCGTTTGCATATTTAAGACCAGGCACAGAACTTGGCAAAAATGTAAAAATCGGTGATTTTGTGGAAGTTAAAAAATCTATAATCGGAGACAATTCAAAATCATCTCATTTGTCTTACATAGGAGATGCTGAAGTTGGAAAAGATGTAAACATCGGCTGTGGTGTTGTTTTTGTCAATTATGACGGAAAGAAAAAACACAAGACAATCGTGGGGGATGGAGCATTCATAGGAAGCAATTCAAATCTTGTGGCGCCGGTTAATGTGGAGCAGGGAGGATATGTAGCCTGCGGTTCCACAATAACAGACGACGTACAGGAAGGAGACCTTGCCATTGCCAGAGCAAGACAGGTCAACAAAAAAGGTTTAGGGAAAAACAGATATTAAGAGGTAAATATGTACATTATAGCAGGACTTGGCAATCCAGGCAAAGAATATGCAGGCACAAGGCACAATGTGGGCTATGATACAATTGATTATTTGGCTGAAAAGCATAATTTAAGCCTAAATAAACTCAAATTCAACTCTGTATATGGTGAAACAAACATAGACGGAGAAAAAGTCATGCTCGTAAAGCCTGTTACTTTCATGAACAGAAGCGGAATTGCCATCAAAGAAATATTAAGTTTTTATAAAATACCATCTGAAAATTTAATCGTTATTTACGATGATATAGACATTCCGGCCGGCTCTTTAAGAATCAGGCCAAACGGGAGTCCCGGAACACACAATGGAATGAAGTCGATTACCGAACATGTGGGTAACGGAAATTTTCCGCGTGTTAGAGTTGGCATTGGCAGAAATCCTGACATGGATCTGGCTGACTATGTTCTTCAAAAATTCAGTGCAGCTGACAGGGATAAAATAAATCCCATAATAGAGAAGGCGGCCGAAGCAATTGTTGAAATAATCTCGGTCGGCACAGACAGCGCCATGCAGAAATACAATATAAACAATAGATAGACAATCGATTTGCAATTGATAAGAATAGGCTCAGTACTATTTTTCAACTTGCTCAATCTATTGTAGAGGTAAGTATGAACAAGGTTTTATTTGAGCAATTCCAAAAAACAGAAAAGTATAATAAAGTTATACAAAATTATCAAAGAGGCAGGAGTCAGCTCGTTCAAAGCATCAACGAAGATGGAACTGCCTACTTGGCATGCAATCTTCTGGATACAACAGCAAGCAAAATTCTTATAATTACAAGCAGCGAAACTAAATCCAGAAAATATGAAGAAGCAGTAAAATCATATATTGCAGATGGTGAAAGACTTCAGCCGAAGGAATTTCTGCTATACAATGTTGATGCTTTAAGTAAAGATGCGGAATACAAAAGAGCTGAAGTTCTCGACAAAATACTAAGTTCGAAAAAGGCAATAATCACTGCATCCGTCAATTCTGTCTTAACAAGGGTTATGCCTAAAGATAGGTTTAAGGAAAGTACTATAGAATTAAAATACGGCAAATCTTATGACTTGAACCAGCTGCGCAGCAATTTGATAAAGCTTAAATATGAAAGGGTTGATGCAGTTGAAGGCGTAGGTCAGTTTTCTGTAAGAGGAGGCATAATTGATGTCTTTTCTCCTTCTGAAACAAATCCGTGCAGAATTGAATTTTTTGATGATGAAGTTGATTCCATAAGATTGGTTGATTTAAAAACTCAGCGCTCTATCAAAAATTTAAAATCTGTAAGAATAATTCCATGCGGAGATTTAATTTTTAAGAAAGAAGAAATAAAAAAGATTTTGTCTGAAATTGATTTGGATTATCAAAACAGGCTGAGTAAGGTTCACAGCCTTCCAAATTCAAAGGATGTTGAAAAAAAGCTAAAAAGCCTTTACAACATTTACCAGGATAAACTCATGGGAGGAATTGGAATAGAAAATTCTGATTTGCTTGTTCCATTCATAAAAGACAGCTTTGTAAGTGTCTTGGATTACTTCGATGATGATTTTGTTCTCATTGTAGATGAGCCTGAAAGAGTTTTCGAGGAAGAAAAATCGTTAAATGAAAGTTTTCAGCTTAAGTACAGCGAACTTTTTGAAAAGGGGGAAATATTCTCCAAGCAAAGCAATGTTTATTTAAGCGACAGGGAATTGATATCAAAAATAACCAGCAGACCTTTTATTTCAATAAATGGCAAAAACAAAACATTTGAAGCAGATGAAACGCTTCAGTTCATGTTCAAGGAACCGTCATCATATTACGGAAAGCTTGAAGACTTGTCAAAAGATTTGAACCGATTGAAGTACAAGGGCTATAAAATTGCAATAATCTTAAGCAGCTCTGAAAGCTGCTTGAAACTTCACAACTTATTAAACGACTATGAATGCAGCACAGTTCTTTCCAAAGACACAAATATTGCAGCCGAAAGCGGACAAGTGGTGATTGTGCCAGGAGAACTAAAAAAGGGTTTTGAATATTACGACAACAAAATACTTGTGCTTACAGAAAATGAAATATTTGGTTCGTTCAGAAAAAAGACACACAAGACCAAGAAACAAAAGGGATCAAAACTAGACGTCTTCACAGATTTAAAGGTTGGAGACTATGTAGTACACGAGCACCACGGTATAGGTCAGTATGTGGGCATAGAAAAAATTGAAGTTCAAAACATCAAGAAAGACTATCTTTGCATAAAATACAAAGGTGAAGATAAGCTTTTTGTGCCTGTTGACCAGATGTCCCTCATTCAAAAATACATCGGTTCAGATTCAGAAAAACCGAAATTGAACAAGATGGGAAGCGCAGACTGGGGTAAGACCAAGGAGCGTTCAAAAGCTGCCATTGAAAACATGGCAGGAGAACTGGTAAAATTATACGCCCAGAGAAAAGTTGTAAAGGGATTTGCATTTTCACCGGACACTGAATGGCAGAAAGAATTTGAATACAAATTTCCTTTTGAAGAAACTGATGACCAGTTAAGATGCATTAAGGAAATAAAAAAAGATATGGAACGCCCGATTTCCATGGACAGACTTCTTTGCGGAGACGTTGGATTCGGCAAGACAGAGGTAGCCATGAGGGCTGCATTTAAGGCTGTTATGGAATCAAAACAGGTTGCGATACTTGTTCCTACAACCATACTTGCACAGCAGCACTACACAAACATAGTGGAGCGCTTCAGAGGATATCCTGTTAAGATTGAAATGCTAAGCCGTTTCAGAACACCATACCAGCAGGCAAAAATAGTAAGTGATTTAAACAAGGGTCTTGTTGACGTGGTGGTTGGAACTCACAAGCTTCTTTCAAAGGACCTTAAATTCAAGGACTTAGGACTGCTTATAATAGATGAGGAACAAAGGTTTGGTGTTAAGCACAAAGAACAGATAAAACAGCTTAAAACCAACATAGACGTTCTAACCCTATCAGCAACTCCAATACCTAGAACCCTGCACATGTCCATGATAGGCGTAAGGGATATGAGCATTATATCAGAACCTCCCGGAGACAGGCTTCCTATACAGACATATGTAATTGAACACAACGACGGCATAATAAAAGATGCCATTGAAAAAGAACTTTCAAGAGGCGGTCAGGTATATTATGTTCACAACAAGGTAATAGACATTGAATCTACAGCTTCAAGACTGCAAAGGCTGATACCGGAAGCACGTATAGCAGTTGCCCACGGTCAAATGAACGAAAGACATCTTGAAAACATAATGCTTGGTTTCGTTCAAAAGGAATATGACATACTTGTATGCACTACAATAATAGAAACAGGCATGGACATTCCAAATGTAAACACGCTGATTATAGACAATGCAGATCATCTGGGATTGTCCCAGCTTTACCAGCTAAGGGGCAGAATAGGAAGATCAAATAAGATATCCTTTGCGTACTTAACTTACGAAAAGGACAAAATGCTTTCTGAGGTTGCAGACAAAAGGCTCAAAGCAATCAAGGAGTTCACTGAGTTTGGCTCAGGTTTTAAAATTGCAATGCGGGACCTTGAAATAAGGGGATGCGGAAACATACTTGGTGCAGAACAACACGGACACATGCTTGCCATAGGTTACGACTTGTATGTTAAGTTCCTAGAAAGGGCAGTAAAAGAACTCCAGGGTAAAATGGAACTGGATGAAGATTTTGAAACTTCTGTTGATTTAAGTGTGGATGGCTATATTCCGTCAACTTACATTGAAAACGAAGAACAAAAGATTGAAATTTATAAAAAGATTGCAGCAACTTCCGGAAAAGATGACATTTATGACATCACAGAGGAAATTATTGACCGCTTCGGAAATCCTCCAAAGCAGGTTGATAATCTGCTTAAAATATCATATATCAAATCATTGTGCAAGAAGCTTCACGTTAAGGGGATTACACAGTCAGGAAACACTGTTAACATTGAAATGAATTCAGGCAATGATTTAAATCAGGAATTGATAGGCTACTTAATTGAAAATTATAACGCAAAAATAAAATTTGACGTATCAAAGGTGCCTATGATTAAATATAAATTAGATTCCTCAGAACAAATGAAAATACTTGAGGAACTTGAAAGATTCTTTGAAATATTAAATAATTACAAAACAGGTTTAAATGCCTGCCAAGGAGGAAAAAATGAACAAATTTAGAAAGTCACTGGGCCTTGCATTAACATTATGTGTTGCATTAGCTTTAACAGCATGCTCAGATACAAGTGGTGAAACTACTGACACAATCAATCAGGAAGGTGTTGTTGCTACAGTAAATGACAAGACAATAACACAGGAAGAATTTGACGAAACACTGCAGTCATACAAGATGATGGTTGAGTCTCAGTACGGCGAAGGCGCATGGGACACTGAAATTTCTGCAGGACAAACAATGGGAAGCTATTATGAAAACTCTCTTTTGGATAATATGATACTGGAAATGCTTATGGTTGAAGCAGCAGGAAAAGAAGGAATCACAATGACAGATGAAGACCTTCAGACACAAATGGATGAATTCAAGGCATATTTTGATACAGATGAAGAATACAAGACATTTTTAGAAGAAAAAGCAATGTCTGAAGACTACTTAAAGGAATCACTGAAGAAGGAATTCTTAATTAACCATTTTCTTGCAATTAAAATAGAAAATTTACAGCCAACAGATGATGAGCTTAAGACAATTTTCGACGACCTGAAGATGAATCAGCAAGTAAGAGCAAGACACATTTTAGTAAATACTGAAGATGAAGCTAAGGCAGTAATCGACAGACTCAACAAAGGTGAAAAGTTTGAAGACCTTGCTAAGGAACTTTCAGTTGACACTTCAAGCGGAGCAAACGGAGGAGATTTGGATTACTTCTCATACACAGACATGGTACAGCCATTCTCAGATGCTGCATTTTCAATGGAAATCGGCGACATAAGCGAACCTGTTAAATCTGACTTTGGATACCACATCATTGAAGTGACTGACAAGACTGTTGATGACTCAGTGACATTGGAAACAAAGAAAGATGAACTTACAGAATATTACAAATCATACAAATATGAGGACTTACTGGAAGATTTAAAAAGCAATGCAAACATTGTGAAAAAACAGTAAAGAAGTAAATAATAGTAAATAAATGTTGCTATTACTAAAATGTTCTTATATAATATTAAATGATATTTCCAATAATATCCGGAAATAAAAAAGGATAAAATCTATTAAAGTGCAAATAATAGAAAATATTAAAAGAAATGTCATATAAATATAAAATTATGCAATTGGAGGAACATTAGCATGAAAGCAACTGGAATTGTCAGAAGAATTGATGATTTGGGCAGAGTAGTAATCCCAAAGGAAATAAGAAGAACGTTAAGAATAAGAGAAGGGGATCCTTTAGAAATATTTACTGATAGAGAAGGTGAAATAATTTTAAAAAAATATTCACCAATTGGAGAGTTAACGGAATTTGCCGGAGAATACGTGGAGTCTTTGTTTGAAACCACAAGACACATTGCTGTAATAACCGACCGAGACGGAGTGATAGCTGTATCAGGAAGCTCAAAAAAAGATTATACTGAAAAAAGATTAAGTCCAGAGCTTGAAAAGATTATTGAAAGCAGAGAAACTTATATAACAAATGGCAATTCTAAGCCAATAAGAATAACTGCAAATGAATTTAACCCTGACAACTACACTAGTCAGATTATATCTCCAATTCTTGTTCATGGTGACCCTATAGGAGCTGTAATGCTTCTTTCAAAAGAAAAAGCAGCAAAGATGACTGAAATTGAAGAAAAATTGATTAAGACTGCATGCATCTTCTTATCGAGACAAATGGAAAGTTAAATTATATTATTATATGGAAGTTTTCGCAAAGAAAACTTCCTTTTATTATTTTGATTCCAGCATTATCTGCATTAAATTTATTATTTTTCATACACATAATTATGGTTAAATTTATCCTGAGATGGTATATATAAAATATAACAGTTAAGTGAGGTGCAATATGAAAATAAGATTTTTAGGAGCAGTGCGTGGGGTAACAGGTTCATCCCATTTGATTCAGGCTAATGACAAGAAAATTCTTTTAGATTGCGGGATGTACCAGGGAAAAGATGAAGATTTGAATTATGAAGAATTTGAATTCAATCCATCTGAAATAGATTATCTTCTTTTAAGCCACAGCCACATTGATCACAGCGGAAGAATACCTCTTTTGGTCAAGAAAGGATTCAGAGGGAAAATTTATTGTTCTAAGCCTGCTTATGACCTTTGTCGTATAATGCTAATGGATTCAGCCCACATTCAGGAAAGTGAAGCTGAATGGAAAAATGTAAAGGCAAGGCGTTCAGGCAGGGCACTGGTAGAGCCAATGTATACACAGGAAGACGCGGAATTAAGTTTAAAATATTTCTATCCGGTTCTTTACGACCAGATAATAAACATAGATGAAAACATTACAGTAAGGTTCAAGGACGCAGGTCATATACTTGGATCAGCTATTACAGAAGTTTGGATAAATGAAGAAGAAACTACAACAAAGCTTGTTTATTCAGGTGACCTGGGAATGAAGGATAGGGCACTTTTAAGAGACCCTTCAATTATAGAAAGTGCAGACTACCTGATTATTGAATCCACATATGGAAACAGATTGCATGAAAATCTTGAAACAAGGACAGAAGGTCTTATTAATATCATACTTGATACTGTTGAAAGCGGAGGATCGGTAATAATTCCTTCATTTGCAGTGGGGAGAACTCAGGAAATAATTTATGAGCTCAATAAATTTCTTGAATGCCATGCTGACGAAAAATCAGACAACAGAAAAAAATTCATGGACATTCCTGTGTATATAGACAGCCCCCTGGCAACAAAAGCAACAGAAATATTTAAACAAAACGCCAATGTGTTTGATGATGAAGCAAGACGATGTATTCTTGAAGGAGATAATCCTCTTGAATTTGAAAATCTGCATTTCACACAAAGTGTGGAAGAGTCAAAGATTCTCAATGCATCAAAAGAACCTAAAATAATAATTTCAGCCAGTGGCATGTGCGAAGCAGGAAGAATAAAACATCACCTTAAGCATCACCTTTGGAAAAAAGAGTCAAGCATTGTGTTTGTGGGATATCAGGCTGAAGGTACATTGGGAAGAAAATTAATAGACGGTGAAAAGTATGTGAAGGTACTCGGAGAAGAAATTAGAGTAAATGCACAAATTCATAATGTGCAGGGATTTTCCGGACACGCTGATAAAAATGCATTATTGGAGTGGCTCAGAGGTTTTAGTGATAAACCAAAGAAAGTATTTCTTGTACACGGTGAAACTGAATCAAAATTATCATTTGCGGAAGAAATTGAAAAAACATTGCAATTAAGCTGTATAATTCCGGAATATAACAAGGTGTATGAAATCAAGAAGCAACAAGTTATAAAAGAAATAACTGTTGATGAAGTAAAAGAAATAAGACCAAGGTCAATAGATGTAAGTCAAATAGAAGATTTGAAGAAAGAAATTGAAAAAATTAAAGAAATTTTTGAAAAGACTATGGCAAACACAAAAGATTATATTGAAGATGATAAAATAAATGCCAAAAAGTATAAAGACATCAGCAACAACATACTTGCTCTTGAAAATGAAATATTGAATTTATCAATGGCGAGCACAAAGTAAATCACTTCAACAAAAGGGGTGAATGGGTACAAACGTACAACCATTTATCCCTTTAAAATGCAGGGCCAGAAAACGTTTATAATTATTTTTTAATAAATGTTGGAAATTAGTTGTTCTTAAAAATATAACTGATCTTATGTTTATGGCACAAAAAATGCATATATTCATATGGAGTATAATTATTTGATGCATTGTTCTTATGCATCCTTTTGTAATTATAAAAACAGAAAGGAAGGACAATTAATGAAAAAGTTATTGACAGGCAACGAAGCCATAGCACTTGGAGCATATGAAGCAGGTGTTCATTACGCAGCTGCATATCCTGGAACACCAAGTACTGAAATATTGGAAAATATTGCTCCTTATAAGGAAATAACAGCAGAATGGGCACCAAATGAAAAGGTAGCAGTAGAATCTGCCATTGGTGCGTGCTTTGCAGGAGCAAGAACTCTGACGGCCATGAAACATGTAGGCCTTAACGTTGCTGCAGATCCGTTTTTCTCAATTGGATATACAGGAGTTAATGGCGGTATGGTGCTAATAAGTGCTGATGACCCCGGACTTCATTCTTCACAAAACGAACAGGATAACAGATATTATGCAAGAATGGCAAAGGTAGCCATGGTTGAGCCAAGCAACAGCCAGGAATGCAAGGATATGGTAAAGACAGCTCTTGAAATAAGCGAAAAATATGACACTTTGGTTATGATCCGTATGACCACAAGAGTATGCCACAGCAAGTCCATAGTTGAAACAGGTGAAAGAACAGAAGTTCCAATAAAAGAATACAAAAAAGACGCTCAAAAATATCTGATAGCACCGGCAGTTGCAAAACAGCTGCACATTAAGGTTGAACAAAGACTTAAGGAGCTTGAGAAATTCTCCAATGAAACAGAATTAAACTTCATTGAATGGAACGATAAAAAAATAGGAGTGGTGTCAGCGGGCGTAGCATATCAGTATGCAAGGGAAGTGTTCGGAGATTCGGCTTCTTATTTAAAAATTGGTTTTTCATTCCCTCTTCCTATGGAAAAAATCAAAAAATTTGCAGAACAAGTTGAAACTCTTTATGTTGTTGAAGAACTGGAACCTTTCATGGAAGAACAAATCAGGGCTGCAGGAATCAATTGCATAGGAAAAGATAAAATTCCTAACACATGGGAACTTAATCCGGACATTGTTGAAGAAACATTGTTTGGTACAAAAAGAGAAACAATTGATTACGACAAGACAGTTGCAGTTGGAAGACCCCCAACTCTTTGCGCAGGATGCCCTCACAGAGCATTTTATTATGAACTGTCAAAGAGAAAGAATGTAATGATAACAGGAGACATCGGCTGTTACACATTAGGCGGGGCAGAGCCTCTTAATGCAATGGACACAGTTATATGCATGGGAGCCAGCGTAAGCATGGCACATGGAGCAAAGAAGATGTTTGAAAAGGCCAATGTTGAAAAGCGTCTTGTAGCAACGATTGGAGACTCCACATTCTTCCATTCGGGAATGACAAGCCTTCTTGATGTTGTTTACAACAAAAGCAACACAATAACATGCATACTTGATAATAGAATAACTGCAATGACAGGACATCAGGAAAATCAGGGAACCGGATTTACTCTTCAGGGAGATTCGGCTAAAATAACTGACATAGAAAAAGTGGTAAGCGCTCTTGGTATAGATCACATAAAGACAGTTAACCCTTTGAACAATGCTGAAATGAAAGCTGCGCTTGATTGGGCTTTTGCACTTGACGAGCCGTCTGTAATTATTTCAAGATATCCATGTGCACTTAAAAAATACTCTGAAGCTGACATAGAAGAGTTCGGACCTATCAGTGGAGTATGCGAAGTTGACCATGAAAAATGCATAGGTTGCAAAAAGTGTGTAAGCACAGGCTGCCCTGCAATTTATTTCAATAAGTCAATTAAGAAATCAAACATAAACAAAGTTCAGTGCGTAGGCTGCAAGTTGTGTATGCAGGTATGTCCTGTAAAAGCTATCAGTAAGGTTGGTGAAAAATAATGGATACTAAAAATATTTTATTAGTAGGCGTTGGAGGTCAGGGTACAATACTTGTGAGCAAAATTTTATCAACAGGACTCATGGATGCAGGATATGACGTTAAAATGTCAGAAATACACGGTATGGCTCAAAGAGGAGGAAGTGTTTCAACCCAGGTAAGATATGGTGAAAAAATATATTCTCCCATTATAGGCATTGGCCAGGCAGACATTCTTGTTTCATTTGAAACAATGGAAACCATGAGATGGCTGGAATTTTTAAAACCTGACGGTGTTGTTGTTGTAAACGATTATGAAATACCATCGGCCCCCATACTTACAGGAAAAGCAGATTATCCTCAGGGCATAATTGAAATGATCAGTGATAAAGCAAGGACAAAGGTTGTAAATGCTGCAGATATTTCCGAAAAATTGGGCAACATGAAAGTAATGAACGTTGTTCTTTTAGGGGCTCTTGTAAAAATGATGAACCTCACAGACATAGACTGGGAAAAAGCAGTGAGATCTTCTGTAAAAGAAAAGTTTGCAGATCTGAATGTAAAAGCATTTAACGCAGGCATGGAAGCAGTAAGTTAAAAACAAAAAGATGAAGAAAGGCAGAATTATATGAGCTACAAAATATTGGCTATAAACCCGGGTTCAACTTCCACGAAAATAGCGTTGTACGAAGATGAAAAGGAAATTTTTACTAACACTATTAATCATCCTGTAGAATTAATAGATAAATTTGAAAATGTTGAAGACCAGCTGAACATGAGAAGGGAACTGGTTATGTCAAACCTCAGGGAAAAAGGATTTGACATAAAGAATTTATCATGTGTTGTTGCCAGAGGGGGAATGCTTCCTCCGGTAAAATCGGGAGCATACATAATAAATGATCTCATGATTGACAGGGTTGAAAACAGACCTGTCATGGAACATGCTTCAAATTTGGCAGCTCCCATTGCCTATGGCATTGCAAAGAAAGCAGGAGTTACGTCTTATATCTATGATTCTGTAATGACTGATGAATTTACGGATATTGCGAGGATATCAGGAATGCCCGATATTCCAAGAACCAGTTCAAGCCACGTTTTAAACACAAGGGCCATGGCTATTAAGGCAGCCAAGAATCTTGGAAAAAGATATGATGAATTAAACATAATTGTGGCTCATCTTGGCGGCGGCATATCCATCAATCTTCATCACGGCGGACAAATAATAGATCTTGTTTCTGACGACGAAGGTCCGTTTTCACCTGAAAGGGCAGGAAGGGTTCCATGCAGGGAGCTTATAAACCTGTGCTACTCCGGTAAATATGACAAAAAAACAATGCAGCGAAAATTAAGGGGAAACGGCGGACTTAAGGCTTACCTGAACACTCTGGATGCGAGGGACGTTGAAAAAATGATTGCAGAAGGAGATCAGGAAGCAAAAACAATTTACGAAGCCATGGCTTATCAGATTGCCAAGGGAATAGGAGAGCTGGCTACGGTTGTGGAAGGTAAAGTAGATCTCATAATACTTACAGGAGGCATTGCCCATTCAAAGATGCTTACTTCATGGATTGAAAAACGCGTGGCTTTCATAGCGCATGTTGAAATAATGCCGGGAGAAAATGAAATGGAAGCTTTGGCTTACGGTGCCTTGAGAGTGTTAAGAGGAGAAGAAACAGCAAGAGAATATACAGAATAAACAAGACCCGCAATTGCGGGTCTATTTTTTTGCCTGGCTGGAATATATTGCTTTGTTCATAATAAAACGTACGAACGACATAAACACATATCAATAGTTCGTGATGAAACGAAATATAAAATACAAAAATTAAAAAAACGAACACAAAACCAGTTGACAAACATTTTTATATTTGTTATCATGTACTTGAATTTAAATGTTGAATTTTGTATAACAAAAAAGGATGGTCACATATGAACTTTGATGTTAAAAGAGTATTTGTAGAAAAAAAACTTGGATTTAACACAGAAGCTTTAAACCTGCTGAACAATTTCAGAGAAAATTTGCAGCTGGAAAATTTGAAGAATTTGTGGATATTAAACAGATATGATGTGTCCCACATTAGCAGCGAGGATTTTGAAAAAGCTGTAACTAATGTTTTTTCAGAACCAAATCAGGACTATGTTTACTTAGATAAAATTGATATGTCAGACAATAAAATATTTGCAGTGGAATTTTTGCCGGGACAATATGACCAGAGAGCTGATTCAGCGGCACAGTGCATTCAAATAATTACAGGAAAAGAAAAACCTCCTGTGAAATATGCTAGAGTAATAATCCTTGCAGGACAACTCTCACATGAGGATGTTCAAAAAATAAAAGAATACTACATCAACCCTGTTGATTCAAGAGAAGCTGAGCTTGAAAAGCCATTGACACTGGACGAAGAGTATCCAGAACCACAGGATGTTGTGATTGTAGAGAACTTCACATACAAATCTAAGGAAGAAATAGAAGATTACCGAAAACAAATGGGTCTTGCTATGAGCACCGAGGATTTGCTTTTTTGTCAGGAATATTTTAAAAATACCGAAAAAAGAAATCCAACCCTTACTGAAATAAAGGTTATTGACACATACTGGTCTGATCATTGCAGACACACAACATTCTCCACTATAATAAACAATGTAAGTTATGATGATGGCAAAATTGCTGGCGAAATAAAGAAAACTTTCGAAGAATACTTAAATTCCAGAAAATATGTGTACCAGGACAGGAAAAAGGACATTTGCCTCATGGACCTGGCTACAATAGGAGCAAAGGAACTGAAGAAAAAAGGGCTTTTAAATGACCTTGAGGAATCAGATGAAATAAATGCGTGCAGCATTGTAATAAATGCAGACATAGACGGTAAAAATGAAGAATGGCTGCTGATGTTTAAGAACGAAACACACAACCATCCTACAGAAATTGAGCCTTTCGGAGGAGCAGCAACGTGTCTTGGAGGGGCCATAAGAGACCCTCTTTCAGGAAGAGCCTACGTATATCAGGCAATGCGTGTTACAGGAAGCGGTGACCCAAGACAAAAGCTTAAAGATACACTGCCTGGAAAACTTCCTCAAAGAAAAATTTCAACAGAAGCTGCTGCCGGTTACAGCTCTTATGGAAATCAAATAGGACTTTCAACGGGACATGTGTCTGAAATATATCATCCTGATTATGTTGCTAAAAGAATGGAAATTGGAGCTGTAATCGCAGCAGCCCCCAGAGTCAACGTAATCAGAGAAGTTCCGCAAAAAGGCGATGTAGTAATCCTTCTTGGAGGAAAAACCGGAAGAGACGGCTGCGGAGGAGCAACAGGCTCTTCAAAGGAACACACTCAGGAATCAATTCTCGTATGCGGTTCTGAAGTGCAGAAGGGAAATGCACCTACAGAAAGAAAGATTCAAAGGCTCTTCAGAAATCCTGAAGTGAGCAGGCTCATAAAAAGATGCAATGACTTTGGTGCCGGCGGAGTTTCTGTTGCCATAGGAGAACTGGCTGAAGGACTTGATATAAGACTTGATATGGTTCCAAAAAAATATGAAGGACTTGACGGCACTGAACTGGCCATATCAGAATCTCAGGAGAGAATGGCTGTTGTTGTGAGAAAAGAAGATGCTAAAAGGTTTATAGACCTTTCTAATGAGGAAAACCTGGAAGCAACAGAAGTTGCTGTTGTAACTGATGACAGAAGATTAAAAATGACTTGGAGAGGCAAGGAAATTTTAAATATAAGCAGGGATTTCCTTGACACAAACGGCGTTAAGCAAAATGTTGATGTTTTCATAAAAGAACCTCAGGCATTTGATACTAAAAATGTTACAGAGGATGTGAAAGTAAGATGGCTCGAAAATCTTACGGATTTAAATGTGGCATGCCAGAAGGGTCTTGTGGAACGTTTTGACTCAACTGTGGGAGCAGCAACAGTATTGATGCCATTTGGAGGAAAAACCCAGCTTACACCTTCTGAAGGAATGGCTGCTAAAATTCCGGTGCTAAATGGTATAACAAACACATGCTCTCTCATGGCTCATGGATTCGATCCATATCTTTCAAAGAAGAGCCCTTATCACGGTGCAATGTATGCAGTGATTCACTCCGTTGCTAAAATAGTTGCAATGGGCGGAGATTATAAAAATGTTAGATTAACTCTGCAGGAATATTTTGAAAAACTGGGTAAGGAACCTGAAAGATGGGGCAAAACATTAAGCGCTCTTCTTGGGGCTTTTAAGGTTCAGCATGAACTTGACATCCCGGCCATCGGAGGCAAGGACAGCATGTCCGGAACATTCATGGATTTAAATGTTCCTCCCACACTTGTGAGCTTTGCAGTATGCGTATCAGACGTACGAAACACTGTATCTGCTGATTTCAAAAAACCGGGCAGCAGAGTAGTGCTTGTGAAAATCAAGAAGGATGAAAACAACATTCCGGATTTTGAAGACATTAAAATCAAATACTCAAAAATACATGATGAAATATTAAAGGGAAGCGTATTAAGCGCCCATACAGTCGGCTATGGCGGAATAGCAGCAGCAATTTCAAAGATGACTTTCGGAAATGAAATAGGATTTAAAGCTAATGAAGATTTTGATCTTAATGATTGTTTCACAGCAGATTATGGCAGCATTATTCTTGAAGTAAAAGAAGAGGCAGAATTAATTGCTGAAGCTGTGGTGCTGGGAAATACCACTGACAGCAATGAAATAAAATTAAACAACATTTCCATAAACTTGGATGAAATGAAAAATACATGGATAGAGCCATTAAACAGCATTTATCCCATTAAATGCGACGTTTCCGGGTCAATAAAACACTATTCATATGCTGGCGGAAACATTGTGAAGTCTTCTATATCATTAACAAAACCTAAAGTATTCATTCCGGCATTTCCCGGGACAAACTGCGAATTCGACACAAAACGAGCTTTTGAAAGAGCAGGGGCGCAGGCAGAAATATTTGTTTTCAGGAATTTAACAACACAGGACATCAAGGATTCAATTGAGCAGATGAACAAAATGATCAGAAATTCACAGATCATTGCATTCCCCGGAGGCTTCAGCGCCGGAGACGAACCTGAAGGTTCAGGAAAGTTCATTGCAGCCGTATTTAAAAATGAAATATTGAAGGATGCTGTCATGGATCTGTTAAAGAACAGAGACGGACTGATTATTGGAATATGCAACGGCTTCCAGGCACTTATAAAGCTGGGACTTGTGCCTTTCGGCGAAATTGTTGATATGAAGGATGATTATCCTACTCTAACTTACAACAAAATTGCCCGACACATATCAACATTTGCAAAAAACAAAAATTGTTTCAAATCTTTCACCTTGGCTTAACGGATGCAGTGTGGGAGATACTCACTACATGCCTCTGTCACACGGAGAAGGAAGATTTGTGGCTAACGAAGAATGGATACGTAAGCTTAAAGAAAACGGACAAATTGCAACCCAGTATGTTGACGAAGACAACAATCCAACATATGACGGACTGTACAATCCAAACGGATCGATTGATGCAATAGAAGGAATAACAAGTCCTGACGGAAGAGTTTTCGGCAAGATGGGACATTCGGAAAGACGTGACAAAGACACATATTTAAATATACCGGGTAACAAAAACCAGATGATTTTCGAATCAGGCGTAAAATATTTCAAATAACAGGAGGAACAATGAAAGTAGCTATTATAATGGGAAGCGATTCAGATTTTCAGGTAGTGGAAAAAGGATACAACATACTGAAAGATTTCGGAGTTGAAGTTGATGTGAGAGTTATTTCAGCCCACAGAACGCCGGACGAGGCAATCAGTTTTGCTAAAAATGCAGAACAAAACGGATATGAACTTTTAATAGGTGCAGCAGGAAAAGCAGCTCATTTGCCGGGAGTTCTGGCAGGATGTACTCCTCTTCCGGTAATAGGAGTTCCAATACGTTCAACAGAACTTGACGGTATGGACGCACTTCTTGCCATAGTGCAGATGCCTCCCGGAGTTCCTGTTGCAACAGTTGCCATCAACGGCTCAGACAACGCAGCTTTATTGGCAGTACAGATTCTTTCAGTAAAATACGAAAATTTAAGAATTAAGTTCAAGGAATACAAAAAACAAATGGCAGAAAAAGTCATTGAAAAAGATAAGAAATTAAGCGAAAAATTATCAAACAACTAAAAAACAAAATTTTAAAAATATTTTAAAAATAATCGGAGGATACCATGGAAAAATTAGAAATGATTTATGAAGGAAAAGCAAAGAAAGTTTTCAAAACTGACAACGAGAAACAATACATTGTTGAATACAAGGATGATGCTACAGCATTTAACGGAATAAAAAAAGGAACTATAGTAGGAAAAGGCGTTGTAAACAATAAAATGTCTGCCGCATTGTTTGCTCTTTTAGAAGAAGAAGGAATTCCAACTCATCAGATAGAACTTTTAAGTGACAGGGAATCACTTGTTAAAGCAGTTAAAATTCTTCCTCTTGAAGTAATAGTAAGAAATGTTGCTGCCGGATCTCTTGCAAAAAGACTTGGACTTGAAGAAGGAGTTGAAATGAAGAAAACAGTTCTTGAATTTTCTTACAAGAATGATGAACTGGGCGATCCCATGATTAATGACTACCACATTCAGGCAATGGGCTATGCAACAGATGAGCAGCTTGATACAGTAAAAAGCTATGCATTAAAAGTAAATGAAGTACTGAAAAAATTCTTCCTTGAAATCAACATTAAACTCATAGATTTCAAACTTGAGTTTGGATTGTATGAAGGTAAGGTAATTCTTGCAGACGAAATTTCCCCTGACACATGCAGACTATGGGATGCAGATACAAACAAGAAACTTGACAAGGACAGATTCAGAAGAGATTTAGGCGGTGTTGAAGAAGTATATCAGGAAGTTCTTGAAAGAATAAGCAAAAAGAAATAACACTAAGAGGAGACAATATGCAGGATATAATATTAGATGACAAGCTGCATGAGGAATGCGGAGTGGTGGGAGTATTTTCAGGCAACCCTGATATAACATCACAATTGATTTATTACGGATTGTTTGCGCTGCAGCACCGGGGACAGGAAAGTGCCGGCATTGCAATCAATACCGGAGGAAAAATTCAATTTCACAAAAATATGGGGCTTGTTTCTGACGTCATGACCAGCGATGTTATTCAAAGGTTATCAGGCGGAATTGCCATAGGTCACGTTAGATACTCCACATCAGGAGGAAGTGAAATTGAAAATGCTCAGCCTCTTGTTGTAAGGTATAAAAATGGAACGCTGGCTCTTGCACACAATGGAAATCTTGTAAATGCTGATAGTCTTAGAAATATTCTTGAAGACAGCGGAGTTATTTTTCAAACTTCCATAGACACTGAAGTTGTGGCAAACATGATTGCAAGAAATGCAAACGGAGATGTTTTAAAGTCAATTAAAAATGTGATGGAAATCATAAAGGGAGCATTTGCCTTTGTAATAGCAACCGAAAAACAGCTTATAGGCGTGAGGGACCACTTTGGCCTAAGACCTCTATGTCTTGGACAAAGACCTGACGGTGGATACCTGCTTGCTTCTGAAAGCTGCGCCATAAATGCCATGGGCGGAGAGTTCATAAGAGACATTGAGCCTGGAGAAATAATAATCATAGATGAAAACGGAATCGAAAGCATAAAAAGCAGCAAGTACGCACAACAAAAATCATGTATTTTCGAATATGTTTATTTTGCAAGACCTGACAGCACCATCGACGGGGTGAATGTATACCAGTCAAGGTATAACGCAGGAAGAATTCTTGCTCAGGAAGCTCCCGTGAAGGCAGATCTGGTATTCTGCGTTCCGGACTCTGGAACTCCAGCTGCCATAGGATATGGAAATGAGCTTGGAATACCTTACGGCCTTGGCCTCATAAAAAATAGATATGCAAAAAGAACATTCATTGAGCCAAGCCAGGAACTTCGTGAAGAAGGAGTTAAAACTAAGTTAAGTGTGAACAAGGAGCTTGTGAAGGATAAGGTTGTTGTAATGATTGACGACAGCATTGTAAGGGGAACAACAACAAGACAGCTTGCCCAGATGGTAAGGGATGCAGGAGCAAAGGAAGTACATGTGAGAATTGCTTCTCCACCTGTCACTCATTCATGCTTCTTCGGTATAGATACACCGTTCAGAAGCTACCTTATAGGAGCAAACAAGTCAGTTGACGAGATGAAGGACTA
>NZ_CANG01000011.1:0-40041 GCF_000309315.1 Sedimentibacter sp. B4 | reverse complement strand
TGCCCTCAGAATGACAACGTCGAAGGCTACTTTGTCATCAACCTGAGTCGCATTTATGCGACTTTACTTTTAGCCTCCGCTTAGGATTGGCAAGACATATATTTCAGTGTTATCTCTTATCTTTTCATGAAGCTTTTTAGGAACTCCATCTACAAGGACTGCACCTATAGTGTTTTTGTGAATTCCAAGTTCATCTGCAAGCTCAAGAATTGTCATGTCTTTAAAATTAGCCTGGACTGTTTTTTGATTTTCATCAACAGCTATAATAACATTAATCATAATCTTAATTCATCAAGCTCTTCTTCAGTCAAATCAAACACATCGCCTGTGCTTTTTATTTCTGTCTTCATGAATGATTCAGGCATGCGGTAATTTTCTTTTGTGAAACCTGCAAGTTCGTTGAACCTTAATTCGTCTTTGATTGTTTCCGTGCTGACCTTTTCCAGCCAGTCAAGATCAAGATCATATCCTGTAAATCCGTTTACCAGATCCACAAGAAGCTGCTTTTCATTGGCTATTGCTGCTCTAGTGAACATACAGATTCCAAGACTGTCTAAAATGGCCATGAACTTTTGTGAGCCCTTGCTGGCTTCAGCCCATCCCTTGTCAGTTTTTATAACAGGGCCGTATGTGTGGTCTGCACCCATTGGAGATGTGGCAAATGTAGCACCCATACCCTTTATTGCTCTTGGATCATATGCAGGCATGGCCTGACCGTTAACTGCCGGAACATGTGATACTCCGAGAACTTTTCCGGTTATAGTTGCCCCGCAGGCTAAAACCTTTCCGAATACTGTTCCATTTATTATTTCATCCATCATCCTAAATGCAGAAGAAGCATCGCCAAATTGTCCTTCACCGGCTTCCATGGCAACACCCATGGCTGCTCCAACTTCAATGGTATCTATACCGAAGTCATTGCACATTGCATTTAATTTTGCTATTGCATCAAAATCTCCAATACCCAGGTTTGACCCCATCAAACCTATTGTTTCGTATTCAAGTGGAGAAACAATTGTCTTACCGTCCTTATCCGGAACAACATTTGAGCACTGAATAACACATCCGGGCATGCAGGCATGAGTTGTTTTTCCTTCTCCTCCTCGCTGTTTTATAAATTCATAGAGGCTTTCTCCTGAAATTTTGTCAGCATGTTCAAATTTTTCTCCCCTGAAGTTTCTTGTAGGAAGACCTGTGAGGTCGTTTGTAACACGCACTGTTGATGCAGTTCCCAATGTCCTGTAGTTTGCAGAACTTGGAGCATCCATGACAATTTTAGTGTATTCTTTAAATGATTCTGAAAATTTCTCTTTGTCCGCGATTGTTACAGAACCTTTATCTGCAACAACTATTCCCTTGATTTTTTTAGAACCCATTACAGCTCCCAGTCCGCCTCGGCCGCTGTATCTGTTTGGCTTTTTTTCCTTGTCCATAGTCGCTATTCCCGCAGAATGATACAAATTTTCTCCTGCAGGTCCAATGCATGTCACAGCACAGTCGGGATATTTTTCAATCATTTTATCGCAGTATTCAAATGTGCCCATTCCTGCATATTCATTTGCAGGTTCCAGGGTACATCCATTTTTGTCTATTTTGATATAGTACCAATTGTCATCTTCAGGCATGTCTTCAACTACCAGCGCCTTTAAGCCCAGCTGTGCAAGCCACATGGCTGTTATTCCTCCGCCGTTGCTTTCCTTGATGCCGCCTGTCAGGGGGCTCTTTGCTCCTATGCTTATTCTGCTGGCGCTTGACACATTTGTTCCTGTAAGCATTCCATTGGCTATAATTAGTTTGTTTTCCCTTCCCAAGGGATCACATGTGGGATTCACTTCAGAAAGCATTATTTTTGCAATGAGTCCTCTGCCTCCGGTTTTCAAATATTCATCTCTTGGGGATTCATACACGATTTCCTTGGTCTTCATATTTATTCTAAGTATTTTATTCATATATTCACCTCATCTATATTATACCTCTTTTGTAGGAAATTGCACAGTGATTTGAGTTCCCATATTTTCCCAGCTTTTCAAATCAATTGCTCCGTCATAAAGCTCAGCTATATGCTTTACAATGGACAACCCAAGACCTGTTCCCCCGGTTTCTTTGGACCTGCTTTTATCAACCCTGTAAAATCGTTCAAAAACACGTAGCTGATGTTCTTCAGGAATTCCTGTTCCCGTGTCCTTAACCACTATGTTTATGAAAACACCTCTTTTGAATATTTCCACATCAACTTTTCCACATTTTTTATTATACTTTATTCCGTTGTCCACAAGATTGTACAATAGCTCGCTTATATAATTTTTGTTGGCTTCCATAATCACTTTTTCGGACTTCAATGTCAAAGTGACATTGCTGTCTTCTGCCTTGTGCCTTAATAAGTTCACCACTTCCTCAGCTGTTTCCTTGAGATTTACCTCATTGGATTCGTGTTCTTCTATTCCTTCTTCAATTTTTGAAAGCCTTATTATATCCTCTATGAGGGAAATAAGCCTCAGCCCTTCCTTGTGTATCATACCGCAATATTTTTTAATGCTGTCCGAATCGGTTATTAACCCTTCCTTTATCATTTCAGCAAAGCCAATCATTGTTGTGAGAGGGGTTTTCAGTTCATGAGATACATTTGCTGAAAATTCGCTGCGCATGATTTCTGCCTTCTTCTGAAATGTTACATCTTCAATAAGTATTAATAGACCTGTAACCAGACTTTCTGACTGTTCCTTCACAGGACTGAAATAATACCTGTAAAAGTTTTTTCCTGTATCCATGTCAAATGTCAAATGTGTGTTTTCCATGATGGCCTTATCAATATTTTCTATGATTTCGGTGTTTCTTGTAAGCTCAAGTATGTTTCTGCTTCCCTGCAATTTGAAATTGTAGTTTCTCATCATGTTTTTACCGCTTTGATTTATGGATAATATGTTTTTATGGCGGTTTATGAGTATGAAGCCTTCCTTCATATTTTCAGTGATAATTCCTATGGTGTCCCTTTCATGTCTTAATTCATCAACATATTCGCTGATTTTTATTTTCTGGTCTTTAATTTTATGAGAAAGAGGTCTGAACTCATCATATATTTTTATTTCTTGAACATTGTTTCCTTCCAGCATATCGTCCAGAGCCGATGTCATCTCATTGACAGGTTTGAGAATTTTTTTTGTAAATTCATTGGCACATGCATACACAACAGCAAAAAGCATGACAAAAAGTACCGCAAGCAATGGAATTACACCTGCGAATACTGAATTGATGCTTTTTATTTCCCTCGATATGCGAAGTACTCTGTTATCATTTAATTTTACAGCAAAATAATACATATCTGATGATATTGTGTTTGAATACCTTGTATCTTCTCCATAGCCATATGCAAAAGCATTTTTTATTTCAGGCCTGTTTCCGTGATTATCCAGTGTTCCACCATTTGCCCAATTGTCATATACAACAATTCCACTTTTGTTGACTATGGTAAAACGCATGGTGTAATCAACAGATTTTAAAATATTGTTTACAGATGACTTTACAGATTCTTCATCATCCCACTTTTCAGGCTCCCTTGAAAGTTCAGTTATTGTCTTGATTTGATTTTTGGCATCTTCTGAATAAAACCCATAGTATACAAATGATGTCAGTATGCAGGCTGAAAGAGAGGCAGCAACTGAAATAAGTGTGATCATGAGGAACATTCGCTTTTTCATCACTGTTCCTCCAATTTATATCCTGCACTCCTCACAGTGGATATGAAATTAATGCACCCTGCACTTTCAAGTTTCTGCCTGATGGTTTTTATGTGCATATCCACAGTCCGTGTTTCGCCCTCATAATCATATCCCCATATTTCCTGGAGGATTTTATCCCTTGAAAGAACAATTCCCTTGTTGAGCATTAAGAAATGCAAAAGTTCAAATTCCTTGAATGTCAATGATATTGAAGTACCGTTGTAGCTTAAATTTCTCTTCTGGTAATCAAGTATGAGCCCGTTGTATTCCGTGATGTCAGTTTCACTGCCGTTTTGGCCGTTTTTTCCGTAACGCCTCAATACTGCCTTCACCCTAGCCAGAAGTTCAAGAACGCCAAAAGGTTTCGTTATAAAATCATCTGCTCCTGATTCAAGTCCCCTGACCTTGTCAAGTTCCATGGATTTTGCTGTAAGAATTATCACAGGTATGTCTTTGTAGTCCGATTCTTTTTTCATGTCTCTTAGAATCGTCATGCCGTCAACTTTAGGAAGCATTAAATCAAGCAATACCAAGTCCGGAATTTTCTTTTTAATTTCATCATAAAATCCTTTTGCATCTTCAAAACCGTACACCTCAAAATCAGCTGCTGAAAGAGCCAGTGTAATGAGCTCTCTTATTCCCGCGTCATCTTCAACACAATAAATAGTTTTCATAACTCACCTACTTTGGTTTATGTTCTCCTGTAATTGAAAATATAACCCATTCAGCTATATTTTCAGCATGATCGCCTATTCTTTCAAAATATTTTGCAATCATGAGGAGGTCAATTGCTTGTTCTCCGTTTTCTGTATTTTCCTGAATTTTTTCTATGAGTTCCTTTTTTACAACCTGAAACAAATTGTCAACTATGTCATCATATGCACACACTTCTTCAGCAAGCTTTCTGTCTTTGTTTACAAAGGCATCAACGCTTCTTGTCACCATGCTGATGGTGGCTTCAGCCATCTGAGGTATATGAACAAGATCCTTTATAAACTTTTGGTTAACCATGAATCTTGCTATTTCTGCAATGTCTTCAGCGTTGTCCCCTATACGTTCCATGTCTGTAATCATTTTTAGAGCTGTGCTGATTATCCTAAGGTCAGAAGCCACAGGCTGCTGCTGGAGCAAAAGTTTAAGGCAATGACTTTCAATTGTTTTTTCCATTTCATCAATTTCAATTTCAAGCTCATTAACCTTGCCTACAAGCTCCAAATCTTGCTCCAAAAGAGATCTGGTGCTGAGCTCAATTGCATTTTCAATGAGGCTTCCCATTTTAATCAGTTCCAGGTTTAAATTTTCAAGCTCATGATCAAATTTATTTCTCATATTATACCTCCTATTAGCCGAATCTTCCGGTTATATAATCTTCTGTTTTTTTGTTTTTAGGCATTGAGAACAATTTTTCTGTTTCGTTGAACTCAACAACTTCCCCGTGCAGGAAAAATGCTGTCTTGTCTGAAACTCTTGTTGCCTGCTGCATGTTGTGAGTTACAATGATGATTGTGTAATTATTCTTGATTTCAACAAGTAAATCTTCTATTTTCATTGTAGAAATCGGATCTAATGCAGATGTTGGTTCATCAAGAAGAATCACCTCCGGGTTCACGGAAAATGCTCTGGCTATGCAAAGCCTCTGCTGCTGTCCTCCGGACATTCCCAACGCACTTTTTTTAAGTCTGTCTTTCACTTCATCCCACATAGCTGCTGAACGAAGGCTTTGTTCAACAATTTCATCCAGCCTTGACTTTTGTTTGATTCCGTGTGTTCTTGGCCCATATGCAACATTGTCGTAAATACTCATGGGGAACGGATTAGGCTTTTGAAAAACCATCCCAACCCTTTTTCTGAGAACTGTTGCATCCATGTCCTTGTATATGTCCACATTGTCCAGCAGAATTTTTCCGTCTATTTTCACTCCTTCAACCAGGTCATTCATTCGGTTTAAGGATTTTAAAAGAGTTGACTTGCCACAGCCTGAAGGACCTATGAAAGCAGTAATTTCATTTTCATTAATATTCATGTTTATATTTTTCAGAGCTTGAAATTCTCCGTAATATAAATTTATACTTTCTATTTTCACTTTTTCTTTATTTTCCATTGTTCAGCCTCCCTATTCTGCCTGCAAGCTTTGTTGCAGCAAAATTTACTAAAAATACAATTATGATAAGTATTGCTCCTGTTGCAAATGCCATGTCCTTTGAATGCGGCAGACCTTCACTTGCCAGCATGTACATATGAATTGCAAGTGTTCTTTGAGATGCCATAACATCCAGAGTAGGATTTTCAAGCACATTTGTTCCGCTTGTAAATATAAGTGCTGCAGTTTCACCTACAATTCTTCCTATTGCCAAGATAACCCCTGATAAAATCCCAGGCATTGCTGTGGGAAGAACTATTGAAAACACAGTCCTAAGCCTTGTTGCTCCTAACCCTAAGCTTCCTTCACGATACATGTCCGGAACAGACTTTATGGCTTCCTCTGATGAGCTTATGATTACAGGAAGTATCATTATTGATATAGTAAGCACCCCTGACAATACTGATGCTCTTAGACCGAGAATGTTCACGAAGAATATCATTCCAAACAATCCGTATACTATGGACGGTATTCCTGCCAAAGTGTCTACAGCAAGTCTGATAACCTTAACTGCCTTATTTCCTCTCTTTGAGTACTCATGTAAATATATTGCACAAAATACTCCAACAGGAACTGCAATGACAAGGGAAATCACAATCATTTCCACAGTTGTCACAATTGAAGAAAATGCCGACAGCGATTCAGAATTGTATTCTCCGAAAAGAAATTCCATGTTTATGTTTGGAATTCCTCTAACTAGTATAAACAACAGTATATATGCAAGAATTCCCACTGTCAATATTCCGCAAAGCCAAACCAGAGACCTTAGAATCAGAGATTTTGTTTTTCTTTTATTTAGAACGCTTTTTTCCAGAGCTGTATTTTCCATGATTCCTCCTTAATTTCTCGATGATCTGGATTTTATTAAGCTTAGGGAGGCATTTAGTATTACTATGAACACGAACAAAACCACACCAGTTGCTATAAGTGATGATTCATGAAGTCCCGAAGCATAACTCATTTCCGTAACAATATTTGTTGTAAGTGTCCTGATAGGCTTTAAAATTGCTATCTTATCAAGAGGCATTACTGCGTTTCCTGCAACCATTACAACAGCCATTGTTTCACCAACCGCTCTACCTATTCCCAATATAATTGCTGTAAGAACACCTGATTTTGCTGCAGGTACCACAACCTTAAATATTGTTTCTTCTTTTGTTGCTCCAAGGCCGAAAGACCCTTCCTTGTAGCTTCCCGGTACTGCTCTTATGGAAGATTCGCTAATTGATATTATTGTTGGCAAAATCATTATCCCAAGAATAATGGCAGCAGACAATATGCTGTAGCCGTTACCTCCTATGTTGTCCCTTACAAAGGGAACAACAATCTGCATTCCGAAAAAGCCGTAAATGATTGATGGAATTCCTGCAAGCAGATTTACAGCAGGCTTTACAATTTTATAAATACTCTCAGGGCAAAACTCTGCCAGAAAAACAGCACACATGAGACCTACAGGAACACCTATTACAATTGCACCTGCTGTTACATAAATACTTCCCACTATCATGGATAAAATTCCATAGGATGCCGGCGTATTTACCGGTCCCCATTTTTCGCTGAAAACAAAGTCCATGAATCCTATTTCTGCTATTGCCGGTATTCCCCTTAAAAACAGAAACAAACTGATAGCAATTACAGCCAGCACTGACACAAAAGCAGCCATGAAGAAAACTGACTGCATAACAGTGTCGTTAAATTTTGATTTTTTTGCGTTTTCCATTATTTCACCTGCCCCCAGGATGTTATTTTTCCTGTGTAAATTTCTGTGATTTCTTCCGATGACAAATCACTTATGGGATTATTTTTGTTAAGTATTACAGCAATTCCGTCAATTGCCAGCACATGCCTTTTTAGACTTGCTGCTTCTTCTTCATTTAGCTCCCTTGAACTCATTCCTATGTCGTAGGAACCGTCAATTGCTGCCTTGATTCCCTGAGATGAACCATTTGACTGCATTTCAAACGTAACATCTGGGTTCAAAGATTTGTAATCTTCCTGGAGTTTTTCCATCAGAGGAGTCACTGACGTTGACCCGGCAACCTTGATTGTTCCCTTAATTCCAGATGCAGTATATTCCTCTTCAGCTTCAGCTCCCGGAATGTATTTCATCTCTTTTGCAATTGCCTGACCTCTTGATGAAGATACAAACTTTAGAAAATCATCCACCAGCTCAGTTTTATTTTCTTTTGTCACCAGCAAAAATGGTCTTGACACTACATAGGACCCGTTTTTAATATTTTCTTCTGTGGGATCAGCTCCATTTATCCTGGTTGTCTTAACTCTATCACTTAAAGATCCAACAGAAATGTAGCCTATGGCATGTTTGTCTCCTTCTACGGCAGTCACAACCTTATCTGTGCCGTCAAATTCAAGAGCACCTACAGCCAGATTATCGGTTTCTGTTCCGTCCGCTTTCACTTTTATTTTCATTATTTCATGAAAAGCTCCCCTTGTTCCGGATGCGGCATCTCTTGCAACAACCGTAATTTCTTTTTCGAAGTTGAACTCTTCCATAGATTGTCCTTTTGAACACCCTGCAGCAGCAATTGATAAAACAGAAATAGAAACTAAAAAACCTAGAGTTTTTCTTCTTTTCATTGCATACTCCTTTACTCAATTTTTACCTGTGCTTAATATATACCCACAGAGTAAAAAAAAACCGCAACAATGTAAAAACTATGTAAAATTATAGACTATTTTTTGCAAAAAAAATTCCGGCTGTTTGCCGGAACATCACTTTTAATTGCTTAATACCACCTTGTTCTTGCTACTTCCTTTGGCATAATAAAGATTCTTGTCCGCCCTGTTTATAACATCGTCAAATGATGAGTCGCAGTCTGAGCACTGATGTACACCAAGGCTTATGGTAAGAGACATATCAATACCTTCTCCAATTGAAAAAATACTATTTTCCACGTTTTTCCTTATCCGTTCAGCAACCTCAAATGCTTCATGTTCTCCTGCATCAGGACATATGAGCAAAAACTCGTCGCCGCCGTAACGTCCTATGTAGTCAGTATTTCTGATACTTTTTGTAATTGTTTCAGATAAAAGGCTTATTGCTTTGTCACCATATACATGACCGTATGTATCATTTATCATTTTGAAATTATCCACATCAATCATTACAGCGCTGAATTTAATTTTATTGTCTTTACATTTATCATAAACAAGTTTACCAAGTTTAACAATTTCATGCTTGCTCAAAAATCTTGTAAGCTGGTCATATGTGGCTATTTCTTCAACCTTCTTGTAAGAAATAGCATTTTCAATGGCTATGGCTGTATAATTGGCAAGAATTTTCAACATGTTAAGGTCGTTTTTATCATAGGAGTTTTCTTTCATACTTTGAACGGTCATTGCTCCTACAACTTTGTCATTAATAATCATGGGTGTGTATATCATGGATTTAAGCTTTAACTCATCAATCCCATCAAGGCTTCTTGGAAAGACGCTGGTGAATTTTTTGTATTCCTTGCTTACATTTCCTAAAATGATATCACGTTTTGTTTTAATGCAGTATCCTGCAAACGTTGAATAATCTACTTTTGAAAACTGCACAGTTTCAAACAGCTTCTCATTCATCCCTGCAAAGTGGTAGCTTATCTGATCTTTTTCCTTGTCATATACTGCAATTCCGAAATAATCTGTTTCAATAAGCTTGTTTATTTCATCATTTATTATATCTATAATTGAATTTATATTTAAATTTGAAATTATTTTCTGACCTATGGTTGACAGGAGTTCAGTCCTGTCATAAAGTGACTTGTATTGTTCGACTTCTCTTCTTGCATTCTTGATACTCACTTTTGCAATCAGCTGGTTTTGTTCATAATTGTACATTTCGTCATCAATAAGCTTGTATTTCTCTAAGAACTCAAGAGCATTTCCTGTTAAATTAAGTTCTTTGTATATTTTGTATAATTTATAATAAATCTCCTTAAGAAGAACATTTATATCTTTTGAAGAACATACGAAAGCAACTTCGTTTAGTTTTTCAATGGCTTCCTGTTTTCTTCCCACATTTACGCAAAGGTTGGCCCATTCAACCATGGCGCTGCATCTTTCATAAGTAAGATTTTGCTGTTCTGCATAATTACAGGCCATTACAAATTCATTTTCTGCAACATCATACTCCTTAATTTTTTTATAAGCCATGCCTTTAAGCTTATGAATTTCGCTCATATCAGTAATTAAATGTGATTTTTCTTCAGCCTTTGATGCTTCTTCAATATATGAAAGAGATTTCATAGAATCTCCGACATGTATTTCTATTTCAGCCATGGCCAAAAGACATGACACGCGCTGCTGATTAGTAAGTTCATAGTACATCAGTTCCATGGAATTGAATATTTCCTTTGCCTTATCAAAATGCTGCATTTGAATGTAATTTATTCCTGTGTTTAACAGTAGTGTTATGAGTGCACTTTTGTTGTTTATTTCTTCTGCAATTGTTATTCCCTTTAGTCCCCATTCATTGGCCAGATTTAACTGCCCTATCTGACAGTAGACGTTGGTCAATCCATTGCAGGCATATACAATTCCGTCATTATCTATAATATTGTTAAATATTTCATATGATTTCAAAAAATTTGTGACAGCCTTATCGTAATGAGTAGTATCGAAATTATACCAGCCCAGGTAGTAGTAAGCCCATGCTTTTACCTTATAGAGTTTATTTTCTTCAGAAAAAATCAATAAGCCATCACTTATTTTTTTGAGATCTTCCAGGTTGCTCGACAGATATTTCATAGCTTCTTTCCTGAAAATTTCAATGTTATCTTCGTTTTCTTTAAGACTTGCAAGTTCTTTGGCATACTTGAGCTGAAAATCCATATCTTCACTCCTGGTAACATTTTTTTATAGATTATTGATATTCATAATAAACAAAAAAAGTTGTATTGTCAATTATACTGTAAAAAAACCTCATTTAAAATGAGGTTTTTTAAATTATTTAATTCATTGTCAGCGAAAGATTAAATATTGTTCATTTTCAAATATCTTTCCTGAATTTCCATAAGCTCTTTTGGAGATTTCTTCAATTTCATAGGACGAACATATTCAGGAGCAGCCGGATCTTCTTCCAATGTCATTATAGAAATTCCAAGGAAAGCAAATACAACTGTTACTATTGGGCTTAAGATATTGAAGTATGCATATGCCATATATGACAATGTCGGTACCCCCAGGAATGTAGACATTGTAGCACCGCAAGTATTCCATGGAACAAGTGCTGAAGTTACAGTACCTGAGTCTTCAAGAGTACGTGATAAGTTTCTAGGTGCCAATCCTCTTTCATGGTAAGTATCTTTGTACATTTTTCCTGGCAATGCCAATGCAAGATATTGATCTCCGCAAAGAATGTTTACAAACAAGCAAGTAAGTGCTGTTATAAGAACCAATGAACCTGTGCTCTTAGCAAATCCTAAAAGTTTATTAGCTATTACAGCCATCATACCTGTTTTTTCTAGAACGCCGCCAAATGTCAAAGCACACATAATCAATGAAATTGTCCACATCATGTTCTGTAGACCGCCGTTTGTCAACAGTTCATCAACCATTGCATGGCCTGATTCAGCTACTGTACCATAGTTAGCAACATTCAGTATATAACCAAAGTCTCCGCCTTGATATACAGTTGCTATGCCTCCAAGTATACAACCTATTATAAGACCTGGAATTGCAGGAACTTTCATTGCTGCCAAAATTCCGTTAATTTCAGTAACATCCAGTTGTTTTCCTCTGTACTGCAATCCTATAACAAGGAATATAACAAAAGTTATTGCGTATGATACGCTTGTTGTGTAAAGCATGTGTTTGATGTGATCAAACAATGATGCTCCTGCCATTGCAGGTGCAAGGTTTGTTGTGTCAGACAACGGAGAAATTTTATCTCCGAAATAAGCTCCTGAAATTATGGCTCCTGCTGCCAATGGAAGTGATATTCCAAGACCTTGGCCAACTCCTATAAGAGCAACCCCAACAGTACCTGCAGTTGTCCACGAACTTCCGGTTGCCAGAGATACTATACTGCATAGTATAACAGATGCAGCAAGGAAGAATGTTGGTGACAATACTTGCAAACCGTAATAAATTAATGTAGGAACAATGCCGCCTGAAATCCAAGTACCAATTAACACGCCAATTATTGCAAGAATTAAAATTGCCTGCATTGTGCTTCCTATTGATTCAACAATACCATCTTCAATTTCTTTCCATGTAAAACCTAATGTAAATATTGCTATTGCCGCTGCAACAATTGCTCCAATTATAATAGGTATATGAACATCTGCTCCGTATACTATTATAGAAAAAGCTAACATACCAACTGTTACTGCTACCGGAATAATTGAAATTCCTAATGACGGTACCTTCTTTTGTTTTGGATCTTTACTCATAATACTCCTCCATAAAAAATTTGGTATGCACATGTTGAATATATTCACAAAAGGACTATCCACCCAATACATAAAAAAACCCAATAATAACGTTATCCTTTTATTCATAAAATTCTACCGTGCAGAATGATTTAAATAAAACGTTATTTTCATCGCCCAAATGAAAAGAATACGTTTTACTTGCAATGTAATTCTATCATATATATGTTGATTTGTAAACAGTAATTTATTAATAAGTTAATATTTAAACATACAACTTATAAATTCTCATATTGATATATTACTTTAATCGACAAAATAAAAATCAGAATTTTGCAATTCTGATTTTTATTTTTTAAAATATATTGTTCTTATACTGTATATACAGTCCTCTTATTTCAGTCATCTTCTCATTCATTTGCTTTTGAAGTTCTGATGCTGTATCAAAATCACCTTCTGCAAGAGCATTCTTTATTTTTGTAAATATACATTTCTTAGTCATGCTGTCCTTCATGAGCTTAGTTTTAAGGTATACTATTTTTTCCCAGTTAACTACGTCAAGATCTGTAGCGTGGTTTTGTTCATCATGAAGTTTTACAAATGTTTTTAACAGCATTATGTTATCATGGATTATTCTGCCTTTAAGCTCATTTTTCCATTTTTGAACAGTGGATTCTTTAAATGAATTTATGAGTTCGCAGCTAAAAACATCACCTTTTTTCAATACCTGCTGTTTTAATTCGTTGGATTCAAACGCGCTTAAGTTTTCCCATACTGTTGCAGGAGCTTTGCCATAAAGTTTATTTCTTTCTTCTTCAGTAAAGCGTTCAAAAACATCTTCTTCGCTTCTGTATTCTCTGAACTTCTCCAGGTAGAAACCTTCTTCTCCGTATTTCTTGGATATTTCCTTTTCAAGTTCATCCATTGAACGTCCTGCATCTGTCACTTTTTCTATTCCGTCCAGCATCGCCTGATATGATGCCGCCAGCACAAGATAAGTGTTTGAATAAGGATTTGGAGATCTGAGCTCAAATCTTGTAGCAAGAGGGCTGTTAGAATCTCTTATTACTCCCACAAGAACCGAACGGTTTCTTGAAGGTGATTCCTTGCTTCCTCCTAGTGATGTAACTGTGCATATAGGAGCTTCAAAACCTGGTTTTAAACGGTTGAATGCATCATTGGTAGCTGTAACAATAGGATTTATAACTTCATAGTTTTTAAGTATTCCCATTAAGGCTCCGTATCCTATTTCGCTCAAATATTGATTTTTCATGTCTTCAGGAGCAAATAAATTGATTCTTTTTCCGTTCTTCAGCTTAACGGCAGCTCCCAAGTGAACATGCTCTCCGTTTCCTGCAACACCTTCTATTGGTTTTGCCTTAAACAAAACTTCCAGTCCATGGTGTCTGAATTGATCTTCTATTAATTCTCTTATAAAAATTTCATTGTCAGCTGTCTGAAGAGTGGTTGAAAATCTCCAGTCTATTTCAAGCTGTTCCATAACATGAGTAATTCTTCCTTTAGCATCAATTCTATTGGCAATTCCACCAACTTCCTTGTGTGCCATTTCAGGTTTAAGGTCATAGCATTCCAGCTGATCCATTATTTTTTCAAGAACTGTTCTTACAGTTCCCATAGTTCTTTTCCAATATTGTTCCTTTAATACCTGCGAAGTGTGAAGTTCTTCAAAATCAGCGCTTTGTTCAGGTGTCTTAACCCACATTTCAAGTTCTGTAGCGCTTGTTAATACAATTTCTTCAACATCATCATGGTTAAAACCATAGTTTTTTGTCAGTTCCGGATGTTTTTTAAATATTTCCATCAATTCATTTTGGAAATTAAAAGTCGCTCTTTTTAGAATAGATCTTGAGCAAACCTGCTTGCCGCTGTGTATTATAAAAGAAGGAATTTTTAATGTCCCAACCGGCAGCCCATTTTCATCGTTGTAATACTCATAATTGTAATCAACGAACCATGTACAGTCAACGTCCGGCAATATGTCAACCTTGGCATCGTTCAAATCGGCGATTCCTTGAAGCTCAACGCTTGACCCGTCTGTTTGTATGCCGTATTTCAGCATATCTTCCATATCTTTAACAAATAATTTAACCGGTATTTTTTCGTCAGTACCGTTTCCTCCGATATCAACACCCATGAAAGATACAAACTGGATTTCAGGATGTTCTTCAAGTATTCGTGTTATATCTTGTATGCCGTGGTGTTCAGGCTTAATGGTATATATCATTTTACCCATGTCTTCCTCCTATAATTCTTATAATGAGTATTCTAGCATATCGAAATATTCATTGCAAGAAAAAAAAGTACGCTTTTTTCATAATATTTCGCAAAAAGGCGAAATATTTAAAGCGACTTTTTATAAACGTTCGTATTTATTTCTGACGGCATATTTCTATAAGTTCATTAGGTTCCATGACCAAATATTCCGGATTGTTTTTTTTAAGACTTTCAACGGTGTTGTAACCCCATCCCACAGATGCAATATCAATTCCAGCATTCTTTGCAGCATTGATGTCTCTGATTTCATCACCTACATAAAGAACTTCATTCTTGCAGAGTTTTTCTTTCTTCATTATTCTTCTCATCTTTGTTTCTTTTCCAAACATTGAGGCACTTGCAATAAAATCAAAAATATATGCATCATTTTTTTCCAAAAACATTTCAACATTTGTCTTTGAATTAGTTGTAATAATTGCAGTCTTTATTCCCATTTTTTTAAGTTCAGCTACAGTGCTCAAAATATCGGGCTTGCAAGGTTTGATATTCTTCATGTCCTGTTTCAAAAGATTCTTTCCCCTTTTAAGCATAAAAGGAAGGTATCTTTTTTTAAGCTCAACATAAGCCATCAATTCCTTTGCACTCATTTTTTTAATATGACCAAGTTCATCTATGGTAATATTTCTTAAATTATATTTTTCAGCTAACTTTTGATATATTACAAAATTAACCTCTTCAGTGTCTGCAAGAGTTCCATCAAAGTCAAAAAATACATATTTATATCTCACTATTTACCATCCTTATCTTAATATCCATCAACAAATTGAACGCAATTAAACTATATTATATTTTCCTTTTTCAGTCAATTTAAAATTTTTAAAAAAACTCCCGTAAAGGAGTTTTCTACAAAGATTTCTTAATTTTGCTGAAGCCATTGTTAATAAATCTCATATATTCTTCTTCTTCAATAAGTTGAGGATATATGGTTTCTGATTTATTGCCTTTTAAAAATTCCAATATTTTATCCTTGGACTTTTTAATATTGACCCAATTGGTTTCTTTCAAATTGATTTTTATGTCGAATGTATTTATATCTTTAACATAATTCTCGAAAAAGTTGTTTATTGCCTTATAGTCGTAATATCTGAGCGTGCTTTTTACTGCAGCCCTTAGTTCTTCGTCGCTTAATTCCAGATTATTGTGTATTGTAAGTTTGCTTGCATTGAACTTGTAATATTCGTCAAACCACAAATGGCAATAGTATCCCAAAACAAATGATTTTTGTGTTATGTCTAACTTTTTGAAGTTAAATTGTTCATAAAACTCCCTGACATCGATGTTTCCATCTTCATCAAGGGTGTGCATTTCTTCAAAATCTTCTACATCCATAGTTTCCGGGGATACAATACCCATAATAAAACTCGGTATGTCTATTTCATCCTCAGAATTTTCTATAAAAATTTTACCAAAGTGCATGTTAGTACTTATGGGTGGCATTTGTTTACTATACTCCTTTTTAAGTTGTTCTTGCTAATTATAGCAAATTTATAACAATTTGTACAGTATTATTTAGTCAAAACTATTTGCGGAGGGTCTGTTGACTCACCTGTCCTCGGATTTACAAATGCCAGCCAGTAGCCATGCTCTGTATTATTATCCTTGTTGCTATATGACCAGTTTTTGAATCCTGTAATACCCTTGTATGGCTGCTCTTCCTTAGTAAATTCTCCGGGCACTCCGTAAATGAATTTGATTATGTCATCATTGTCTTCATAAATTCCAAAAATATAGTGACCGTACTTTTTCATGAGACTGTTGCAGGTTGTTACACGATTTGACATGGGATACGGGTAATAGGAGCTCACTATTTGATTGTAGTAAGGCAGAAAACCGTTTTTTATTCCCATTTCGTCATATGGTATGTACCACCAGCTGAAATTCTTGATTTTTACAGACAAAGGCTCTGTTCTTTTATAATCCTTTAGAGCATTGTATAGACTTTCGTTGAATTTATTTTTATGTCTAATTGATTCAGATTTCACTGAGTTTTCATCTTCCTGGGAAAATTCCTGTGAAGATTTTGCAACATCGTCGTCGATTTCTTGTTTTTTTGATTCTTGTATTTCTTCAATGTTTTCTTCTTCATCATGTCTTTCTTCCACGGTTACAATTTTTTCTATTCTTCTTGGCACATCCTGAGCAGGAGGTGCCAATTTCGGTTCTTCTTTTTCCGGCTGCTTAACCACTTCTGAAGGAACATGAGACACTTCCTTCTTATCTTGCTCTTTAGAATCGGAGACAATTGTTACTTCCTCTTCTCCTGCATCCAGTTTATTGATAGAATCAATGCTGGTTGTATTGAACAAATTGGAATAAAGTGCAATCTTTCCGTTTTTTACTATGGCACATGTGTTGTAGTCTTCTATTGCGTTGTTGCTTCCGAATGTAAGAATTTTCTTAAGCATTCCTTTTTTGTTGTTGATGTCTCCGAGCTTGATTTTGTTCGTTTTGTCCTTATATAAATATACTTCGCTTGTTGTCTTTGCATCTCCTAAATTTTCAACTGACACAATAACATTACCCTTTATTCCTCTGATGTCAAGGCGCACGTAACCCCTTGCTATGTCCTTTTTATTAACCGGCTCAAAGAATTTCATCACTCTATAATTTTTATTATTCATGGAAACCTCCTAAATTACCTGTTATCTATTTATATGCTGATCTTTTCATATAATTACTCTTATGACTCAAATAACCTTTGCTATGTCATAAAGCGAACTTAAAACCAGCCATTTTTGAGGGAAGTACTTCATTAAATTCCAGATTCCCACTCCTTCAAATCCATACTCGTTGAAAGCATCAAGCTTTTCACGTATACTTCTGGCATCTTCAAACCAAACCTGGTGCTGGCGCCCTTGATTGTCATAATAAATGAAGTAAGGAGACTGGGACTTTTCATCATATTGAATGTTCGCACCAACTCTTTCAGCCAGGCTCACAGCTTCCACATTTGATAATGAATCTGCCCTTGACTCTTCTGCAACATATGGCTGTATAAAATCGTATCCGTAGTTTGGAATTCCCATGTATATTTTATTGGGATCTATTTCAGTTATGGCGTAGTCAAGAACTTCTCTGACTTTGTCAATGGGAGCAACTGCCATGGCAGGCCCGTATGTGTAGCCCCATTCGTAAGTCATGAGAAGCACCCTATTTGATGCGTCTCCTATGGCAGGATAATCATGAGCTTCATACAAAAGTCCTTTTTGTTCAGAGGAAATTTTTGGCGCAAGAGCCGTAAATACCTGAAATCCCTCCCTATTGAGGCGTTCTGTAATTTTTTCAACAAAGTTGATAAATGCCTCCCTGTCTTCAGGCAGCACATATTCAAAGTCAATGTCAAGACCATGGTATTGTTTTTCTTTAAGGTTTTGAAGCACATTTTCTATGAGTTTTTCTTGTATTTCTTCGCTGTTTAAAATTTTGTGAGCTAGTTCCTTGCTGAATGTTCCTTCTTCTGTCAATGTGGAAATAACCATAAGCGGCGCTACCCCGAAATCCCTTGCCATTCTTATGAGCTCTTCATCTTCAATATCAATGAGTTCTCCTGATTCTGTTATCCCGTATGTGAACAAGCTTAGATATGTCAAATACGGCAGAGTTTTCATCAGTACTCTTCTGTCTATATTTGGATAGGCGTAGCCGTTAACAAATATGGTTCCTAATTTGGGTTCTGTGTTTTTAATTGTAATTTGGTCACCGGGATAAATTGCTTCGGCATATTCAATGAATGGGTTGTTCTGAAGCAGTTCTACTGTTGTCGTGTCATACATCTGCGCAATGCCTGCAAGTGTGTCAAGAGGCCTTACAACATGTACCTGGCTTGGTATGAGGATAACAATAGTCTGCCCTGGCACAATTGCATTAGGCGTAGCCAGTTCGTTATCCATGATTATTTTTTGCGGAGATACATTGTATTGTTTTGCTATGGAATAAATAGTATCTCCTGGCTGTACAACATGAATTATCATAATTTTGCTCCTTTCTTTTCATATTAGTATATGCACTGTTTTCCCAATTGCTTATATAAAAAAGTTGCTCAGAAGCTAGGTGCCTATATAAAAAGCACACTGCTATGCAGTGTGCTTTTATATAAACATCGGAATTAACTTATATCGTTCAGTGTAGTTCATTATTTCGGGAGGAATTTAAACTATACACTGAACAATATTTCTCCGTAAGTTGGGAAAGGCCAGTATTTTTTTGCTGTATTTGTTTCCAGTTCATCTATAACTGCTCTCATTTCTTGCATTGCAGCAAATATGCTGTTTCTGTAAAAATATGCGGTTTCTTCTACTCCATTGCAGTTTTTCACTTCAAGCAGCTTGTTTTCTAACAGCTCTGTCTTTGAATAAAGAGAGCCTGTAAGAAGTGAAAGCTTGTATATGAGAGATTTTTCTGTTTCACAGTCAACATCAATCATGAAAGCTTTTTTAGAGTTTGCGGTGTCTGACAGTTCCTTGATGTACGCTGTAACTGAAGGAATAAGATCTTTCTTTGCAATGTCAATCAATGTCAGGGCTTCAATGTTTATTTCCTTGCAGTATTCTTCAAGAACTATTTCAGTTCGTGAATAAATTTCTTTTCTGGAAAGTACGTTGAATTTTTCAAACAACGTTACACTTTTTTCACTGCTGAAGTACGGAATTGATTCAGGAGTTGACTTGAGGTTCAATAATCCTCTTTTTTCTGCTTCTACAACCCATTCATCAGTGTAGTTGTTGCCGTTGAAAATTATTCTTTTATGATTTTTAATTGTATCTTTAAGCAATTTATTAAGTTCAGCAGTGAAATCATCTGCTTTTTCTAAAACGTCTGCAAATATTGAAAGTTCATGTGCCACTATGGTATTCAGCACCATGTTTGGACCTGCAATGGACAGCTTTGAGCCAACCATTCTGAATTCAAATTTGTTGCCTGTGAATGCAAAAGGTGATGTTCTGTTTCTGTCGGTGGTGTCTTTAGGGAACACAGGAATTGCATCAACGCCTACTGCCATTTCTCGTTTGAATTCTTTGTCGTATGCAGTTTCCCCTTCAACAGACTCAAGAACAGAAGTGAGTTCATCTCCAAGGAATATTGAAATTATAGCAGGAGGAGCTTCGTTGCCTCCAAGTCTGTGATCGTTGCCTGCAGTTGAAACCGAAACCTTCAATAAATCCTGATATTCATCAACAGCTTTTATGACTGCGCAAAGGAACAATAAAAATCTTGCATTATCGTAAGGAGATGTTCCCGGCTCCAGAAGGTTTACTCCGTCATTTGTTGAAAGAGACCAGTTGTTGTGCTTGCCGCTTCCGTTAATTCCTGCAAATGGTTTTTCATGCAGCAGACAGAACATTCCGTGTTTATCTGCAATTCTTTTTAATGTTTCCATTGTAAGCTGATTGTGGTCGCATGCAATGTTTGTATTTGTAAATATAGGGGCAAGTTCATGCTGAGCAGGTGCTACTTCGTTGTGCTCTGTTCTTGCAAGAATTCCAAGTTTCCAGAGTTCGTTGTTCAGTTCTTTCATAAAAGCCGATACTCTTGGCTTTATTGCTCCAAAGTAATGGTCTTCAAGCTCCTGTCCTTTTGGAGGCTTTGCTCCGAAAAGAGTTCTTCCTGTAAATACTATATCTTTTCTTTTTTTGTAAACTTCCTTATCAATTAGGAAATATTCCTGTTCAGGTCCTACAGTAGTAATAACTCTTGTAGTTGTTGTGTCACCGAAAAGCTTCAATACTCTCAGTGCCTGTTCGTTTAGAGCTTCCATTGAACGAAGAAGAGGTGTTTTCTTGTCAAGCACTTCTCCGCCGTATGAACAGAATGCTGTTGGAATGCATAAAACAGAATCTTTTATAAAAGCGTAGGAAGTCGGATCCCATGCTGTATATCCTCTTGCTTCAAATGTGGATCTCAGTCCTCCTGAAGGAAAGCTTGATGCATCAGGTTCTCCCTTTATCAGCTCTTTACCTGAAAATTCCATAATAACTTTTCCATCAGATGTTGCAGATATGAAGCTGTCATGTTTTTCAGCTGTAATTCCAGTCATTGGCTGAAACCAGTGAGTGAAATGAGTTGTTCCTTTTTCAATGGCCCAGTCTTTCATTGCATTTGCCACTACATTGGCAACATTGATGTCCAGACTTTTGCCTTCCATTATTGTCTTTTTATATGCCTTGTATGTGTCTTTAGGCAGTCTTTCTTTCATTACGTCATCGTTAAATACCATGCTTCCGAAAATCTCTGAAATATTGCTCATAATTACCTCCGTATACAAAAAAGGCGCGTAGGTTTAAAAACCTAAGCGCCTTTGCTTATTATAGATGAATGATACATTATGGGATAGGCCTATGTCAAGAACTTTTTTTATTTTTATTTTTCACTCATAAATTGTAGTTTAAATGCATAAATTTTAAAAAGAACTTGACAAACGGTATCTCATATAATAAAATTTTTTCAACAAGAACAAAGGCGTTCATTGCAGCATTATTGTACTGGTAGACAATTGCGCTGCAGTGCGCTTTTTTTATAGTTATAATTTCGGAGGTGTAACATGAAATATACCATTGATGAAGTTTTGCAGTTTATAAGCGACAATGACGTAAAATTTGTACGTCTGTCTTTTTGTGACATATTTGGAACCATAAAAAATATTTCCATTTTGTCCGAGGAACTTCCAAGAGCATTTAAAAACGGCATTTCTTTTGACGCATCTTCAATACGGGGATTTTTAAACATAGAGGAGTCTGACCTTTTTTTGTATCCGGACCCATCCACACTGGCAATTCTGCCATGGAGGCCTCAGCAGGGAAGAGTTGTAAGATTCTATTGTGACATAAAATATCCCGACAAGACACCTTTTGAAGGTGACGGCAGAGCCATACTTTTAAAAGCAGTAAACAAAGCCCACGAAATGGGATACAAAATTGAAATAGGTTCAGAATGTGAATTTTATCTTTTTGAAGAAGATGAAAAAGGAAATCCAACTAAAATTCCTCAGGACAATGCAGGATACTTTGACGTAGCCCCTCTGGACAAGGGAGAAAACGTAAGAAGAGACATAAGTCTCACGTTAGAGCAAATGGGAATTCTTCCTGAATGCTCCCACCACGAACAGGGTCCCGGACAAAATGAAATTGACTTTAAATACAGCGATGCCATGTCAGCTGCAGACAACCTGGTCACATTTAAATCCGTCGTAAAAACCATTGCTCATTTAAACGGTCTTTATGCTTCTTTTATGCCTAAACCTTTGAAAGATTGCAGCGGAAGCGGACTTCATATCAATATATCTATTTTGAAAAACAATGAGAATATTTTCGACAACATAAAAAGAAGCAGTTCCAAAGAAGCTGAAAGTTTTATTGCAGGAATTTTAAACAGAATTAAAGAAATAACTGTTTTTTTAAATCCTATTACAAATTCCTACAACCGTTTTGGAAGCCATTCGGCTCCAAAATATGTAACATGGTCTTACCAGAACCGTTCTCAGCTTGTGCGAATACCTGCAGCGGAAGGAATATACTCTAGAATGGAACTTCGTTCTTCAGATCCAAGCTGCAATCCATACTATGCATTTGCACTGCTCATTTATGCCGGGCTTGAAGGAATAGAAAACAATATTGAACTGAAGAAGCCTTCAAATATAAATTTATACCAGGCATGTGAAGATGTTTTGAAAAATTACGACACAATCCCAGACACACTTGAAGAAGCTGTGAGAATTGCAGAAAAAAGTGAATTTGTGGCTAATTGTCTACCTTCAAAAACATTGAAAAAATACTTGTCCTTCAAGACTGATGAATGCATTTTGTGTGAAAAGTCTGGAAACAAGGAAGAATTTGAGCACAACACATACTTTTACACAATATAATATTTTTCCTATCAATGACAGGGGGTGGTGATTTCATGAACAGTGTGCTTGTTGTGTCAAGCTCCGACAAAGGAATAGAGCTTTTGTCGCAACTTTTGAACACTAATACTGTTTGCTCAACCGCAACGGCATCAAGCAGCGGTGAAGCAAGAAGAATGCTAAATAATTTTGAATATGACCTTGTAGTAATCAACGCTCCTTTAAAAGATGAATTTGGAGATAATCTTGCAGTTACTGTAACTGAAATCAGCGCTTCGGGAGTCATAATAGTTGTAAAAAGCGAAATTGCCGATGACATATCAGCTAAGGTTGAAGACAGCGGCGTATTGGTGGTTTCAAAACCAATAATTAAACAGGTTTTCTTTCAATCTCTCAAGCTTGCTCTGGCTTCAAAAAAAAGAATACTGGGTCTAAAAAACGAAAATATACATCTTCAGCAAAAAATTGAAGAAATAAGGCTTGTAACAAGAGCAAAATGCGTGCTCATACAATATCTCAACATGACTGAAAACCAAGCCCACCGCTACATAGAAAAGCAGGCAATGGACATGAGGACAACAAGAGATCAAATAGCACAGAATATACTGAAGACATACGAAACGTAAATACAATTAAGAATTAAGAGTTAAGAATTAAGAATCAAAAGAAAGACAATGTGCTAAGCTCACATTGTCTTATTTTATATTAAAATAAATATTTATATGGAATAGCAATAAAAATACATATATTCCAAATAATGTTTGATAATTTATTAATAATATGATATTATTATAGTAAATAAATTTAACTTCAACCGATAATGGCAAAGCTGACGAAAGTTAGCGACGCAAAGCTACAGGGCCTTTAAAATGGCAGCCAGCTACCGAAAGGGGTTTTTTTATTTCCTTCAAGGAGTAGGTTGAAGAATAATGGAGGTAAAGGGAAATGTACAAAAGATTAAAAAGGGTAGTATCAGTAACAATGATTATGATCAGCTTGTTAACGTTATTTGGACCTTCAGTATTTGCAGACGAAGTGACTGCAAGTGACATAATAATGAAAAGGGTTGATAAAACCAACGATTATGTCTTTAAGGCTGTGAAAGTCGCCGTAAAACAGGCGGAAATTGAAGTTCTCAAAGAAAACAAGAGCGAAGATTTGGATTTAATTGTTGATAAAATCATTGAAAAACTCCTTGAAAAGACAGAGTCAAAAGTTGATAAGTTAATTACAGATGCTGCCGCAGAAGGAATAGAAGTCACCAAGACATATGTTGAAGTAGTGATATATGACAGAATAATCCTGGTAGACCCGTGCTACGCACATTAATTTAAAAGTTAAGGAGGGAGCAATCTCTCCTTTTATTTTATTGACATACTCTCAGAGATGTTTTTTTAATTTAATATTTTATTATAATTTGAGATTTCTATTAACAAATAATATGCTATAATTATTTCTTAAGGAGTGAATTAATGGACGGATTATTTATTTATAAAGACAAGAAATATATTGATCAGGTTAGAGGGACTTCAATACTTAGCCTTCTCGCAAGAAATGATGACATGGAGATCATGTTATATGAATTCACGGCTGAGAGGCCAAACAGCATCACTCCGGGAAATACTGCTAATCTCATGGAGTTTTATTACATATTGGAAGGATCAATATTAATTGAAGACGGCAATAAGACAGTCAAAATGCAAAAAGGCGATTACTTTTACGTGCATGATATAAAAGAAACCGTGCCTTTCAGAACACTTACGGATACAAAAATATTGTATATAACGTCACAGCCTGTTTACAATTTATTATATACGTATACGGATGAATTAAGAAACTTGCTGGATAAATCTGAACAAAAGGATGTATATACTTATAATCACAGCAACAGGGTACAGGATTATTCAGTAAAAATTGCCAGCAAATTGGGGCTTTCAGGTGAAATCAATTATACCATTGCTCTGGCCTCACTTTTTCATGATGTGGGTAAATACTTCATTCCCGATGAAATATTAAATAAAGCCTCAAAACTAAGCGATGAGGAATTTAATTATATTAAAAAACACAGCACATACAGCTCTGAATTATTGCATGGAAAATTTATTGAGGACATATCCAAAATTGTTGAAGCACACCATGAAAGATTAGATGGATCAGGTTATCCTAAGGGGCTTAAGGGTGATGAAATCCGAATAGAAGCAAAAATAATAGCCGTAGCCGATTCCTATGATGCCATGACATCAGACAGAGCATATAGAAATGCCATGTCTCCGGAAGAGGCCATGAGTGAATTAAAGATTTGCATTGGAACATTTTATGATAAAGAAATAGTGCTTGCTTTAGAAAAGATTTTAATTGAAGAAAAAGTTCTAAACAATTGATTATATGTTAAATAGGAATTTGGGCAAGCCCAAATTCCTTTCCTTTAACTCTTAATTCTTAACTCTTAATTATTAATTCTTTCACTATTTCCGTGGCTTTAGCTGCATCTGCCTTGCCCTTTGTTTCCTTCATAATAAATCCTATTATAGAACCTATGGCCTTTTCCTTGCCGCTTTTGTATTCTTCTGCAGCCTTTTGATTGTTCCTTACTGCCTTTTCACATATAGCCCTTAAATCGCTTTCGTCAATTCCTTCCATATCGCTTTCAGAAACAAAGCTCATGACACCTTTTCCCGTATCAAGCATTTGCTCAAGCGCATTTCTTGCCATGTTTGAACTCAGCTTCTTGTTTTCAGTCAACAGCACAAGCTCGTTTAATTGTTCAGAAGAAACTTTGATTGAAAACTCTTCCTTTTCCATATCTGTGGACAGACGTCTGAATATCTGACCCAGAATGTAATTTGAAACAAGTTTCTTGTTTGTTACATTTTTGCATGAGTTTTCAAAATACTCTGCTATTTTTTTGTATTTTATCAAAAGTTCTGCATCATCCATGGGAAGAGCAAATTCTTCTGTAAAACGCTTTAATTTTTCTCCTGGAAGTTCCGGCAGAGAATTTTTAATGTTTTTTATTTCATCATCTGAAATTGAAATTGTAACAAGATCAGGATCCCTGAAATACCTGTAGTCATCGGCATCTTCCTTACCGCGCATGCTTTCTGTGATATTTTGTTCTGCATTGTATCTTCTGGTTTCCTGCTCCACACATCCGCCGTTTTCAAGGATGTCTACCTGTCTGTTAAATTCGTATTCCATTGCCTTAGCAATGAAGTTTAAGGAGTTCATGTTCTTGATTTCTGCTCTTGTTCCAAACTTTTCTTCTCCATTTTTCCTGATAGAAATGTTCACATCGCATCTTAAGGAACCTTCCTGCATCTTAACGTCAGAAACTCCTATATATTTCATAATGAGTCTTAGTTTTTCAATGTATTCAACTGCTTCATCTATGCTTCTTATGTCGGGCTCCGAAACTATTTCAATAAGAGGAACTCCTCCCCTGTTGTAGTCGATGTATGTGTCTCCTCTTTCATGTATTAACTTTCCTGCATCTTCTTCAATATGAATTCTTGTAATGTTTATGTTCTTGCCTGAAGACAATGTGATAAATCCATTTTCACACAGTGGTTTGTCGTACTGTGAAATCTGGTACGCCTTTGGAAGGTCAGGATACACGTAGTTTTTTCGGTCCATTTTTGAAATGTTTCTGATTTTGCAGTTTGTGGCAAGGCCTGCCTTCACTGCATATTCAACAACTGCCTTGTTTAATTTAGGAAGTGTCCCCGGAAGACCTATGCACACAGGACAGCAGTGTGTGTTAGGATCTCCGCCAAATTCTGTTGTGCACTGGCAGAATATTTTTGTCTTTGTTGAAAGCTCCACATGAGTTTCAAGTCCTGCTACCATTTCCCAGCTCATAGTCTCACCCCTGTTTCTAATTCTTTGAATATGTGGTTTTTAACTGCCTGCTCATATTGATATGCAGCATTTAGTATCTTTGCATCATCGAAGCTGTTTCCAATTATCTGCATCCCTATTGGAAGCCCTTTGTCATCAAAACCGCATGGTACAGATACTGCAGGAAGCCCTGCAATATTTACAGGAACAGTCAGTATGTCTGTCATGTATGTTTCAATAGGGTCCTTTTGAGTAAAGTTAAGTTCAAAAGCAGTCATGGGAACCGTTGGCGAAATAATGACGTCGCATTTTTTGAATGCATCCTTGAATGCATTCACCAGTGCCCCTCGAAGCTGTTGAGCCTTCTTGTAGTAAGCATCGTAGTATCCGGCGCTTAAGACGTATGTTCCAAGCATGATTCTTCTTTTGACTTCTTTGCCGAACCCTTCGCTTCTTGTCTTGCATATCATGTCATTTATGTCGTTATAGCTTGGAGTCCTGTAACCATAGCGTATGCCGTCATACCTTCCAAGGTTTGAGGAAGCTTCAGCACAGGCAAGTATATAGTAAACAGGAAGAGCATGTTTTAACTGAGGAATACTTATTGAAACTACTTCTGCCCCAAGAGATTCATATACTTTCACTGCACTTTCTACTGACTTTCTCACGTCATCTCTTATTCCTTCGAAATATTCTTTTGCTATTCCTATTTTCATTCCCTTGATGCTGTTTTTTAATGTATGTGTTGTTTTTATTTTGCTACCCTGTGAAGTTGCATCATTTTTATCGTAAAGGGATATGGCATCATAAACAATGGCAGCATCTTCAACTGTAGAAGTTATGGGTCCTATCTGATCGAGGCTTGAAGCATAGGCAATGAGACCGTATCTTGAAACAGTTCCATATGTAGGCTTAAGTCCAACAAGGCCGCAGAAACTTGCCGGCTGCCTTACTGAACCACCTGTATCTGAACCAAGACCGTACACTGCAATGTTTCCACCAACAGCTGCTGCTGCTCCTCCCGAACTTCCTCCTGCCACATGATTTTTGCTGTAAGGATTAAGAGCTCCTCCAAAGCAGGAAGTTTCGCAGGATGAACCCATGGCAAACTCATCCATGTTTGCTTTTCCAAGAAGGACAGCATTTTGATTTTTCAAAATATCCCACACTGTTGCATCGTATATGGGCACATATCCCTTTAGTATGTTTGAACAGCATGTTGTTTCAATATTTTTAGTGGATATGTTGTCTTTCAGAGTCATTGGTATTCCTTCAAGAGGAAGAAGAATTTCTCCCCTTGAAATTTTCTCATCAACATCTTTTGCTGTCTTCATGGCTGTTTCAGACGTAATGTTTACATACGCATTTAGTTTTTTGTTTTCTGCTTCAATTGACTTTATATATTTTTCCGTAAGCTCTGCGCATGATATTTCTTTATCTCTAAGGAGTTTTCCTATATAAGTTATTTTGCTCATCATATCCTCCCAGATCTTTTTTTCACCAGAAAGCAGCCTTGTTCTCCGCCGTCCCTGTTTTTAAGAATCAGTTCTCTGTCAAATGATTCCTGTACTACATCTTCATGAAATGCATTTGTTATGTTGTTTATATCATCAAAATCCTCAAAACCGTCTTGAACGGCTGAACTTATTGTATCTGCAAATCCGATTATTTCTGCCATGTCGTGAGTCAATGCTTCTATTTCATCATCTTCCACCGACAATTTAGCAAGTTTTGCAATTTTAATTATATCATCCCTGGTAACCATACTTCCTCCTACCTGATTTTAATATGAACTTCTCTTAATTGCTGCTCCGTAACTTCTGATGGTGAATTTGTAAGAAGGTCCTGAGCGCTGCTGTTCATTGGAAAAGCTATTACTTCTCTGATGTTTTCTTCACCTGTCAAGAGCATTACTATTCGGTCAATACCAGGAGCCATTCCTGCATGAGGAGGAGCTCCATATTTAAATGCATTGTAAAGGGCTGAAAACTTGTTCTCAAGGTCCTCTTCAGTGTATCCTGCAATTTCAAATGCCTTCACCATGATGTCTGCATCATGATTTCTCACGGCTCCCGAGGATAGTTCAATACCATTACATACAATATCATACTGATAAGCAACAATGTCAAGAGGGTCTTTTGTCAACAGAGATTCCATCCCTCCCTGAGGCATTGAAAACGGGTTGTGTGTAAAAGCCACATTTCCTGTGTTCTCTTCGATTTCATACATTGGGAAGTCCACTATAAAACACATTTCAAATTTATCCTCATCAATTAAATGAAGCCTTCTTCCCAGTTCAGTCCTTATTTGACCTGCAAGCTTGGGAGCATATTCTTTTTCATCTGCAATGAAGAACAGTACGCATCCCGGTTTTAATCCTGCAACTTCAGCCAGCTCTTTTTTGTCTTCTTCAGAAAGGAACTTGTCTATTGGACCGTGGTACTTCATATCATCGTCGACTTTGATGTATCCCAGCCCTTTCATTCCAATCTTCATGGCATAATCAAGCATGTTCTCAAAAAAGCTTTTTGATTGCGTTGCACAGTCCGGAACATTTATGGCTCTTACTGTCTTTTTTCTAAACGGTGCAAAATCAGTATCAAGAAACATTTGACTTATATCTATAATTTCAAGGGGGTTTCTTAAATCAGGTTTGTCAGTTCCGTATTTAATCATGGACTCTTTGTAAGGAATTCTGGCAAATGGAGGTTTAGAAACCTTTTTATCTGAAAACTTCACAAAAGTTCTGTAAAGAACTTCTTCTGCAACATTTAAAACATCATCTTGTGTTGCAAAGCTCATTTCAAAGTCAAGCTGATAAAATTCTCCCGGCGAACGGTCAGCTCTAGCATCTTCATCTCTGAAGCATGGTGCTATCTGAAAATATTTGTCAAATCCGGACACCATCAACAGTTGTTTGAACATCTGAGGTGCCTGGGGAAGGGCATAAAATTTTCCAGGATGTTTTCTGCTTGGTATAATGTAATCTCTTGCACCTTCCGGAGAAGATGAAGTGAGTATGGGTGTCTGAATCTCCAAAAATCCCATGTCAGTCATGCGGCTTCTTAAAAATGAAATTATTTTTGAACGCATGATGATGTTTTTTTGAATATCCTTGTTTCTTAAGTCAAGGAATCTGTATTTAAGCCTAAGGTCTTCCTTTGTTTCCTTTGAAGAAGCTATTTCAAAAGGAAGAGAGCACTTGTTCCTTCCAAGTACTTGAAATGTTTCTGCAACTATTTCAACAGTTCCTGTTGCAATTTTTTCATTGATGGTATCTGCATCTCTTTTTATTACACATCCTGAAACGCATACGGTACTTTCTTTTGAAATTCCATCAAGAAGTGTTTCATCTTCCACTACAACCTGCACTGTTCCATGCTGATCTCTAATATCTGCAAATTTAACTCCGCCGTGGTCTCTGACATTTTCAAACCATCCTGATACTTTAACTTCCATGCCTATGTGGCTTTCTCTTAATTCCCCGCATGTGTGGGTGCGATATTCATTTTTTCTCATAATAATCCCTTTCGAATTTTATTTACTCCTACGGGATTGCAAAAATAAAACTCCTTCATCCCGAAAGGGACGAAGGAGTAATCCGCGGTACCACCCTAATTAGCATCCAAAGATGCTCACTCTAAAAACACTGACATGTTTCTGCCGCTTTATCGCTCGGATGCGTGTGAGCCTACTCTTGCTGTGCAATTTGGGTCACAAGCTCAGGGATGTTCTTCATTTTAAGATTATTGTAATAGACTTTCACCAACGCTATCTCTCTGTGACTAAATCTTAAATTACTCTTCCCGTCATTGCTGAATATGTTTTTTATTATTATACACAATTCATTTTGTTTGTCAAGTGCATTTAGAATTTTTTTTATTTAACAAAGTTACTTTTGACGTTGTCATTCTGAGGTCGATGAAATTCTTCAATATCGTTCAGGATGACAGCATCGACATTTGTCAATGTCCTAAGCACCGTTACCGGTGTTTATTATCTTTCATTTGAAAAAATCAATTCATTGTTTTCAGCTGATATTTTAATTGTGTCAGACTTTTGGACAGAACCTTTCAAAAGTTCTTCTGACAGTCGGTCTTCAATTTTTCTTCTTATTTCTCTTTGAAGAGGTCTTGCTCCGTAAACCGGGTCAAAGCCTGCTTCTGCTAAGAATTCCTTTGCTTTCTCATCAAGCTCGATTTTGATATTGAGCTGTTCAAGCCTTTTAGAAAGATTGTCAATCATAAGTGAAACAATCTGCTTGATGTTGTCCTTGCTCAGGGAGTGGAACACTATTATTTCATCGATACGGTTTAAAAATTCCGGTCTGAATGTCTGTTTAAGCTCAGCCATTACATTTTCCTTCATTTTTTCATATTCATCTTTTTCTTCATTTGATGAATTTGACGCAAAGCCCAGCGTTCTTTGTTTCTTGATTGTGCTTGCCCCAACGTTTGATGTCATTATAATTACCGTATTCTTAAAGTCCACTGTCCTTCCTTTGGCATCTGTAAGTCTTCCGTCATCAAGGATTTGCAGCAGTATGTTGAAAACATCAGGATGTGCCTTTTCAATTTCATCAAACAATACAACTGAGTATGGTTTCCTTCTTATTTTTTCTGTAAGCTGTCCGCCGTCATCAAATCCCACATATCCCGGAGGTGAACCAACAAGTTTTGAAACAGAATGTTTTTCCATGTATTCTGACATATCAACCCTGATCATTGCATTTTCATCTCCGAACATGGATTCTGCCAGTGCCTTTGAAAGCTCTGTCTTGCCCACTCCAGTAGGTCCCAGGAATATGAATGATCCGATAGGTTTTTTAGGGTCTTTCAGTCCAACTCTTGATCTTCTTATGGCTTTTGACAAGGCTACAACTGCAGGTTCCTGTCCGATTACCCTGTTGTGAAGTATATCTTCCATGTGCAGAAGTCTGTCTGTTTCGTCTCCCTGCAGCTTTTTAACAGGAATCCCTGTCCATTGTGAAACAACTTCTGAAATATCCTCGTATCCAATGCTTGAATCCTTTGAATTTTTTGCTGCCCAGAGCTTCTTCTGCTTGTCGAGCTCATCTGTAAGCCTTTTTTCCTCATCTCTGAAAGAGGCTGCCTTCTCAAAATCCTGATTGTTTATTGCAGCTTTCTTTTCATTTTTAAGTTCATTTATTTTATGTTCAATTTCTTTCAATCCCTTTGGGACTGTGGAAGATTTAAGCCTTGTTCTTGAAGCAGCCTCATCAATAAGGTCTATGGCCTTGTCAGGCAAAAATCTGTCTGAAATGTATCTGTGCGACAATTTTGCTGCAGCTTCAATTGCTTCATCGGTTATTGATACCTTGTGGTGCGCTTCGTACTTGTCTCTTAATCCTTTCAGAATTTTAATTGTGTCTTCCACGCTTGGTTCTTCAACAGTAATAGGCTGGAACCTTCTTTCGAGAGCAGCATCTTTTTCAATGTGCTTCTTGTATTCATCAAGTGTTGTTGCTCCCACAATCTGAAGCTCTCCTCTTGCAAGTGTGGGCTTAAGAATGTTTGAAGCGTCAATTGCACCTTCTGCTGCCCCTGCTCCTATGATTGTGTGAAGTTCATCAATAAATAGAATTATGTTTCCTGCATTCTTTATTTCATCAATGGCACTTTTAAGCCTTTCTTCAAATTCTCCTCTGTACTTGGCTCCTGCAACCATTCCTGACATATCAAGAGTTATTACTCTCTTTGTCTTCAATGTTTCAGGTACATTGCCTTTTATTATTTCCTGAGCCAGTCCTTCTGCTATGGCAGTCTTTCCAACTCCCGGCTCACCTATGAGGCATGGATTGTTTTTTGTTCTCCTTGAAAGTATTTGAATTACTCTTTCAATAACATCTTCTCTTCCTATGACAGGATCAAGCTTTCCTTCCTTTGCCTTTTGATTCAGGTCTATGCCATATTTGTCTATTGTCTTTGTGCTGGGTTCTGAAGGTTGCTGAGGTCCCGGTGAAAATTCCTTATCTCCCGGAACTCCGCCGCCGCTTCCTTGCTTAACAGCTTCAATAACCTCATATTTAAGTTCTTTTAAATTCGCAACAGATTTAATTATTTGGGCAGCAATTCCTTCTCCTTCATCAATGAGTCCCAGAAGAATGTGCTCTGTTCCCACATATGGAACACCCATTTGTGATGAATATTGTCTTGAAAGTTCTATGATGTACTTGCTTCTTGGGCTTATGGCTATGAATTCAGGGGTGCTTTCGCCTGTACCCGTCGTATTTTTTATTATGTCTCTTACTTTATCTACATTAAGCTTATTTCTCAGTATTTTTCCTGCAATTCCTTCCTGCTCCATCATGAGCCCAAGCAATATGTGTTCAGTTCCAAGAACATTTTGCTTGAAACGCTTTACTTCTTCCTGAGCAAGTTCAATGGCATTCTTTGCAGAATTGTTGAATCCGCTTATCATAATCGTATCTCCTTTTTTGATATTATTTATTATTGACCTTAATTTTCTAATAATTCATTTCTTATTATTTCAGCTCTCATCTTATCTCTTTCTTTTGTTGTAAGTTCAGTGTCTGTAGAAGACAAAATGTTGTTTGGCTGAATTTTTACCATCAGTCTGTAAATATCCTTGTCTTTTGCATTGTCTATTATTTCCATTTCCTTGCCAAGCTTAAGTAGCGACAACAGCTTCATGGCTTCCTCCGTAGACATTCTCCTTGCATTTGTAAGAAGTCCGTACGCTCTGCAGCAGTCATCTTCAATTTCGTACAAATTGTTTTTCTTGAGATGAGCTCTCATTCTTTCTTCTTTTTCAACTATCTGGGCAACAATTTGAGAAATTTTATCTATTAAGGTTTCTTCGCTTGCTCCCAATGTTCCCTGGTTTGAAATCTGGTAAAGATGGCCCATGGATTTTGTTCCTTCGCCGTAAACTCCTCTTACGGCAACCCCAAGCTGGGAAATACCTATTAATAGTTTTTCAATTTGATTTGTAATGGACAATGCCGGAAGATGAACCATGACAGAAGCTCTCATTCCAGTGCCTATGTTTGTGGGGCAGGCTGTCACATATCCCAGCTCTCTGTCAAATGCATAATCAACTTCTCCTTCCAGAACATCATCTATTTTGTTGCTTAATTCCCAGCATTCCTTAAGAGACATGCCTGTTCCAAGCGTTTGAATTCTTATGTGATCTTCCTCATTGATCATTATTGATACTTTTTCGTCATGGCTTAATAGAAAAGCTCCTGTTTCTTTCCTTTCCGCCAGTGCAGGGCTTATGAGATGTTTTTCAACCATCACGCTTTTTTCAACATCCGACAAATCCCTCATGTATGTGAGCTTGTAATTCAAATTTTGTCTGTCTACTGCATTTTTTACTTCTTCAACTACATTGTTTGATTCTTCACCAGTCATCTTCAAAGGAAATTTGTAATTTTTTAAATTTCTTGCAAGTCTTATACGGCTTGTGAGGACTATTCCGTTATTTTCCAAATTACTCATCTCCCTTCTTCATGTTTGATTCCATGCTTCTTATTTTATCTCTTAACTTTGCTGCTGTTTCATATTCTTCCTGCTCAATTGCAGATTTCAGTTCTTCCTTTAATTTTTCAATATCCTTTTGAACCTTGTAAATTCCCCCTGCCCTTCTAGGAATCTTGCCCCTGTGCAGCTCATGACCCTGTATGTTTTTTACTACTGGCATAAGCCTTGGCTTGAATGTATCTATGCAGTGGCTGCATCCAAATTTTCCTGTCTGTTTGAATTCCTCATACGTCATGCCGCACATGTCGCAGCCCTTGGCAGGCAAATATGGCGTAGTGTTCAGGGCATTGTTGAGCATTGCTGAAAATAAATTTTCCATCGAAAAATTTGAATTTAAAATTGTCTGATTCTTTTTAGCACATTCCTCACACAAATGATTTTCAGATTTTTTTCCATTTAATATATGGGTCACATGGACCTTGGCTTCGTTTTTGCCGCATTCATCGCAAAGCATAGTACCCCTCCTGTTATATGTTATTTTCTGCTGAGACAAGTATCATTTCTTTCAGCAAATCAGCTCTCAATTTATTTCTTTCATCATATGAAACACTGTTCAAAGCTCTGTCACTTATGGTGCTTTGCATAATTTTTTGTTCTCTGATGTTTATTATACCTCTATCAAGCAATGCATAAATTAAATCCAGCGCCTTGTTCAATGTTACGCTGTCTCCTATGCTTTCATTCAGGAGGTTGTGAAGATCTTCTTCTATAGTTGAGCGAACCTTGAAAATTCTTATATAGCCGCCTCCACCTCTTCTGCTTTCAACAATATATCCCCTGTCGTTGTTAAACCGGGTTGTGAGCACATAGTTTATCTGTGAAGGAGAACAATCAAACTGTTGAGCCAAAATGTTTCTTTGAATTTCCACTGCCCTTTGATTGTTGGCTTCCATTAATTCCTTTATGAAGCCTTCAATAATATCGCTTAAATTAGACATTTTCTCACTTCCTTAAAATCTGATATTAACTTTGACTTTCTTTGACCTTTAGCTAATATTAAATCAAAATATATTATTTCTCAAATGCTGTTTTTTATTATTATCAGTTAATTTAGCTGATAATTTTTATATTGTCATATAATATTTTTTAATTGCGCATTTTTTCTATGAATAACTCCACTTTACCAAATATTTTACTTAAATAGAAATTTTTATTTTCTAATTGAGCTTCCTTGAACTTTGTGTTTCTGTTATTATTTTTTATTTTTTTATGTAATGTTAAGCAATTTATAGTATAATGTTTTTTATTATAATAACTTTATTCAAGGAGGCACTATGGTCGAAAAAGGTTCTGTACGACACAAGGAATTTATCAGAATATCTCATGAAAGATGTAAAATGTACAACATTAATTACAATCAGATATATTCAAACAAAATACTTGATGAAAAAGAATTGTTTGAAAAGATGGAAGAAAACCGGGAACTTGTGCTTGCAGCAGCTCCTATAATGAATAAAATATATGATTTCGTAAAGGGTTCGAATTTCTTCTCAATACTAACGGATAAAGAAGGCTGCATCCTCAATGTAATTGGTGATGAGGAAATATTGTCAGAAGCCTTTCTCTTTAAAATGATACCAGGTGCGTACATGGATGAAGAAAACATCGGAACAAATGCCATGGGAACTTGTATTACAGAAAACAATCCTATTCAAGTATCAGCAGAGGAGCATTTCATCAGCGCATATCATCGCTGGACATGCTCAGGATGTCCTATAAAGGATGAGTCAGGAAAAATAATTGGAACGCTTGACCTGACTGGCTACAGCGAACAGGTGCATTCGCACACTCTCGGCATGGTAGTTGCCGGGGCAAGGGCAATTGAAAATCAGCTCATGAACAACAAACTGAGAAGTAAGCTTTTAACAGAAAAAAAACAGCAGAAACTTATTCTGGATTCCATATTGAAGGGATTTATTACCGCAGATATGCAGGGCGTCATACTTTCTGCCAATTCATTTGCCAGCGAACTTTTCGGCTGCAGCAATGAGGAACTCCTTCATATGAAAACAAGTGACTTACTTAAGGACTGGAACTCAGTATATAAATCAGTAATAGAAGACACATCCCCCTTCAAAAGAGATGTGGATGTAATTTCTAAAAGAAATATTCTGCAGCTTAACTTAACAGTATATCCGGTTAAGAATCAAAACAATGAAGCAACAAACGTCATATTGGTGTTTGATGAAGTTAAAAAGCAAAGAAAATCAATAGACAGCATAATGGGAAGACATGCCATTTACACATTTGACAAAATAGTAGGCAAGGATGCAAATTTCCTTCAGGTAATAAACTTTGCAAAGAAAATTTCAGACAGCAGGTCAAACATACTAATAATGGGAGAAAGCGGAACTGGCAAGGAACTTTTTGCACAGTCCATACACAACTATTCTGAAAGGTCAAACGGAAGCTTTGTGGCCTTAAACTGCGGTGCTATTCCAAGAAACCTAATTGAATCCGAGCTCTTTGGATATGAACAAGGCTCATTTACAGGCGCTAAAGCCGGCGGAAATCCTGGAAAATTTGAAATAGCAGATGGTGGAACAATATTTCTTGATGAAATCGGTGAAATGCCTCTGGATTTGCAGACAAGACTATTAAGAGTAATAGAAGAAGGCACTGTCTCCAGAATCGGAAGCTCTCATGAAAGGGTTGTGGACGTAAGAGTAATTGCAGCTACAAACAAAAATTTGAAACAAGAAGTTGAAAACGGAACATTCAGAAAAGACCTGTTCTACAGGCTTAATGTTCTTCCCCTGCGCCTCCCAAGCCTTTGTGAAAGAAAGGGAGACATAAAGCTTCTATTAGATTACTTTATGGACAGAATAAGCAAAAAACTCAACAAGAAAAAAGTTCATATACCACTTGAGTACATCGAAAAACTTGTGGAATACAATTGGCCGGGAAACGTAAGAGAACTGGAAAACTATGTTGAGCTTGCAGTAAACACAGAGATGGTACCGGACATACACATGCTGAATTTTGAAGAAAGTTCAAATAAATCAATTAAAATTAAATCAGCAGCAAATGTCTCAAGTGTCTTAAGCCTCAAAGAAATGGAAAAGGAACACATTGTTAATGTGCTGGAATCAACCGGACATAATATCACCCAGGCAGCTTCAGTCTTGGGAATAGGAAGAAATACCCTCTACAGGAAGTTGAAAGAATTCGAAATTGAATGTTAATCTTTGGAGCTGTGTTCCACTTAGGAACACAGCTCCATTATGGAACAACAAAATTCGCCATAATTTGCGCCATATTAGCACATTAAATTATCTATCTTTTTAAACGTTGGAAAACCATGGATTTCCAAGCCTTGATAATTGGAACGAAAATTGCATATATAGAAGAAATACATTTATGGAGGTACCATATGCAAAATTATTTTGGCTATCAAGGAACAATCCTAAGAGTAAATTTAACAGAAAAGACAATTAAAAAAGAAGAATTAAATCTTGACGATGCTTTGAAATTTATAGGCGGAAGAGGTTTAGGAACTAAAATTTTAATGGATGAAGTTGATCCTAAAACAGACGCATTGAGCACAGAAAATAAATTGATATTTGCAACAGGACCATTGACTGGTACAAGCACTCCTACAGGCGGAAGATACATGGTAATAACAAAATCTCCCCTTACAGGCACTGTGGCTTGTTCCAACTCTGGCGGTTATTGGGGAGCAGAACTTAAATTTGCCGGTTATGATGTTGTCATCATCGAAGGAAAATCTGAAGAACCTGTATACTTAAACATTACTGATGACCTGGTTGAAATAAAGGATGCATCATTTGTCTGGGGCAAGACTGCAGGAGAAACAACAACAGCATTGGAGGAAGCTCACGGTGAAAAAGTACGTGTTGCAACAATAGGTCCTGCAGGAGAAAATCTTTCAAAAATATCCGGCATAATGAACGACAGAGGCCGTGCAGCCGGAAGATCAGGTGTAGGAGCTGTAATGGGTTCTAAAAACCTCAAGGCCATAGTTGTCAGAGGAACAGGCAAAGTTAATGTAAATGATGCTGTAATGCTGAAAGAAGCATTTTCAAAATCAATGGCTAAAATCAGGGAAAACGGTGTTACAGGCCAGGGACTTCCAACATACGGTTCAGCCGTGCTTGTTAACATCATAAATGAAAACGGAGTATTGCCTACAAATAACTTCCAGGAATCTTATTTTGACAAGGCAGAAGAAATAAGCGGAGAAACTCTTGCTGAAAAATTCCTTAAGAAAAAAGATCCTTGCTACAGATGCCCCATAGGTTGCGGAAGATATTGCGAAGTTGATGGAATAGAAGGTTCAGGTCCAGAATATGAAACTATCTGGGGTTTTGGCTCCGACTGCGGAGTGTCAGACCTGGGTGCAATAATAAAAGCAAACTACTGGTGCAATGAATACGGACTGGATACAATTTCAGCTTCTGCAACCATTGCTGCAGCTATGGAGCTTTATCAGAAAGGATATATCAAGAAGGAAGACCTTGAAGGTGCTCCTGAATTAATATGGGGAAATGCTGAAGCTGTTGTGGAATGGACAAAGCTTATGGGTCAGGCAAAAGGCCTTGGAGCAAAAATGGCAGAAGGCTCTTACAGATTATGTGAAAGCTACGGCGTTCCTGAATTATCCATGAGCGTAAAGAAACAGGAAATGCCTGCATACGACCCAAGAGGAATCCAGGGAATAGGTCTTAACTATGCAACATCAAACAGAGGCGGCTGCCACGTAAGAGGTTACATGATATCTCCAGAAATTTTAAGTCTTCCTCAGGGACTTGACAGATTTGCAACTGACGAAAAAGCTGCATGGACAAAAATATTCCAGGACTTCACTGCTAGTATAGATGCTGTGGGACTTTGCCTCTTCACTTCATTTGCCATGGGTGCAGATGACTATGCGGATTTGTACAATTCAATATGCGGAACAAAACTGACAGGCAATGATTTTATAGAAATAGGTGATAGAATCTGGAACCTTGAAAGATTGTACAACTTAAAAGCAGGCATAGATCCTTCAGAAGACACTCTTCCAAAGAGATTGCTTGAAGAACCAATTTCAGCAGGACCATCAACAGGCCATGTAAATAAGTTAAACATAACTCTTCCTCAATATTACAACGCAAGAGGATGGACTGAAAAAGGAATTCCAACAGAAGAAAAATTAACACTTCTTGGATTGGAATCATTTAAATAACTGTATGAAAATCACAGTAAAGCTTTTTGCAACGCTTCGTGAAGGAAGAGGCAAGATTCTTGAAATGGAATGCAAAGAAGGAGCAAGAATAAGAGACATTCTCCATGACCTGAAAATCGAAGAAAAAGAAGTAGCCATACTTTTAAAAAATGGTATAAGTTCTAAAATGGATGTAGTGCCTTCATGTGGGGATTATCTGTCGATATTCCCCCCTGTTGGAGGCGGTTAAAAAAACGGAAGATTATTCTTCCGTTTTTTGTTGTTTCATATCTTTTTTGCGGTCATATACAACTTCGCCGTTTATGAGCGTGTACATGGTATTTGTGAATGTTTCCATGGGATTTCCATCAAAAATGGCTATGTCAGCATCCTTTCCCTCCTCCAGGCTCCCCACTCTGTCAGAAACGTTGCATATTTCAGCTGCATTGATTGTTATAGCCTTCAATCCTTCTTCTACTCCAAGTCCTTCCTTTGCGGCAAACCCTGCACACACAGGAAGGTACTGAATCCTTGTTACAGGATGATCCGTTGTTACAGCAACCTTTATTCCTTTTTTGCTAAGAATTCCTGCCGTTTTAAAATCCATGTTTTGTACTTCAATTTTATTCCTGGATGCAAGTGAAGGTCCCACTATTGCAGGAAAACCTGATTGTTTAATTTCATCTGCAATAAGGTGTCCTTCTGTGCAGTGGTCCAGTGTAAGCTTCAATTTAAACTCCTGCGCTATTCTTATGGCAGTGAGTATGTCGTCAGTTCTGTGAACATGTGCCTTAAGAGGTATTTCTCCCTTTAGAACAGGCAGCCAGCACTCTTTTTTAAAATCAGGTTCAAAATCTTCACCTTTTTTGTCTTTTTCTTTTTTGTACTGCACAGCCTTAAATATTTCTTCCCTTAGCATTCCTGCTATGGACATTCTTGTTGTCGGCATTTTTTCCATATCATTATAGTTTGTTTTTGGATTTTCGCCAAAGGCAATTTTCATTGCAGCCGGTGCAAGCACAATCATCTGATCAATTGACCTTCCTTTGGTTTTTATGAATGCAAACTGCCCGCCCACAACATTTGAGCTTCCCGGTCCTACCATAACTGATGTAATTCCGGAGCACACTGCATTGTAGAAAAGCT
>NZ_CANG01000012.1:0-5661 GCF_000309315.1 Sedimentibacter sp. B4 | reverse complement strand
CATTCTTAATTCTTTATTCGTTGGCAAAGTCATCAGAATGTGTTATAATGTGAAAAAATATCAAGTGTTAAAAAAAGTGAAGGCAGGAATTTATGGAAGAAGAAAGGTTACAAAAATATATAGCACGCTGTGGTATTTCATCAAGAAGAAAGGCTGAAGATCTTATTTTAAATGGCTGTGTAAAGGTAAACGGAGTTGTTGTAACTGAGCTTGGAACAAAAATCAATCCTGAAAAAGATGTTGTTCTTGTAGACAACAAAAAAATTTCAGAAACAGAAGGGTTTATTTACATAAAGCTTTATAAGCCGGAAGGATATGTTACAACTGTAAAAGACCAGTTTGGAAGGAAGACCGTTATTGACCTTATAAACATCACTGAAAGGATATATCCCATAGGAAGGCTTGACTACAACACATCGGGACTTCTTTTGCTCACAAATGACGGAGACCTTGCAAACAAACTGATGCATCCTAAATATCACATATACAAGACTTACATAGCAGAAGTGGAAGGAAGAATAAGTGACGAAGCAGTCATGAGATTAAAAAGCGGAGTCAAAATTGAAGATTATAAAACAGCTCCAGCCAGAGTAGATATTGTTAAAATTTCAGTGAACAGTTCTATAGTCCAGGTAAGCATTTATGAAGGAAAAAACAGGCAGGTAAGAAAAATGTTTGATGCAGTTGGGCACACTGTTCGAACATTGAAGAGAATATCATTCGGCAAAATCAATCTTGGTGATTTAAAACCCGGAGCATGGGTACATTTAAATGAAGAAGAAATTAAATTCTTAAAGGGAAGACAGGAGGGATAACATGGATAATTCAAAATATGGAAAGCTTGTAGACTTTGTTCACATGCTTATTAAAACAAGCTACTCAGGCAATGAAAATTTAATGTTTATAGATGCAACCTGCGGCAACGGATTTGATACATTGTTTTTAAGCAATGTTGCAGGAGCAAAAGGAAAAGTAATGTCATTTGACATTCAGGAACAGGCCGTTGAAAGGACAAATGTTTTGCTGGCTCAAAATAAACAGTTCGATAATTTTAAGGTTATTAAGGATTCTCATGAATTTATTGGAAAATATTTAGAGGGTAAAATAGATGCAGCAGTATTTAACCTTGGATATCTTCCTTTTTCAGATAAAACAATAACCACAAATCCCGATACAACGCTTAAGGCGATTGAAAATCTTCTGCCTGTCCTAAAGGATGAAGGAAGAATATACATTACAACATATGTGTCTCACGATGTAGGACAAGAAATACATGAAATAATTCAGTACCTGAACTCACTGAACAAATCCACTTACAATGTTATTCATGTTAAAATAACCAACAAGGAAAATAATCCTCCTGAATTATTCGTAATAGAAAAAAATGCATGATAGGTATAAACGCCTTCATGCATTTTTTTATAAAGTATATATTTATAAGGAGTTCGAAATCGATTTCACGATATAAATTTGCAGTATATGAATTGAATCCTGCATTTTAAATTTTCCTTGAAATCTTTCTTGCAAATAGAAAAAAATGTGCTATGATTTATGTATGACGGTAATAAAGGGAGGGTAATATGGCAACAGAGAAACGTCTTCTGCAGAACAAAGACTGGTGCAAAGGCTGCGGCGTATGTGTAGGTTTTTGTCCTAAACAGGTTTTAAAAATCGTAAATGAAAAATGCGTTATAGCACATCCGGATGCTTGTATATTTTGCGGACAATGCGAACTCAGATGTCCGGACAATGCTATTTACATAGGAGGAAATGAAGATGAACAGTGAAAAAAAGTATAAATTGCTGCAGGGCAATGAAGCATGCGTTGAAGGAGCTTTAGCTGCCGGCATGAGATTTTTTGCAGGTTATCCCATCACTCCATCTACGGAAATAGCTGAAATATCTGCTCAGAAATTGCCACAGCTTGGGGGTAAATTCATTCAGATGGAAGATGAGCTGGCAAGCATGGCGGCAATAATCGGCGGTTCATTAGCAGGTCTTAAATCCATGACTGCAACCAGCGGTCCGGGATTTTCTCTTATGCAGGAAAACATCGGTTATGCTGCTATTACTGAGATTCCATGCGTTATAGTCAATGTTCAAAGAGGCGGCCCAAGCACTGGACTTCCTACTTCACCTGCACAAGGTGAGATTATGCAGGCTAAATGGGGAACACACGGAGATCATCCGGTTGTGGCACTTACTCCTAACTCAGTTCAGGAAACATACGAATATGCTATTGAAGCATTTAACATCGCTGAAAAATACAGAACTCCTGTAATTTTACTCATGGATGAAACAGTTGGACACATGAGAGAAAAACTTCAGTTCAAAGATCCTTCAGAAATAAAAGTGGTGAATAGAAAGAAACCTACATGCAAGCCTGAAGAGTACGTTGCTTACAGGCCAGATGAAGATATGATACCTCCTATGGCATCATTTGGCGAAGGATACAGATACCATGTTACAGGACTTACTCATGATGAAACAGGATTTCCGACAAACAACAATGAAATATCCGGCAAATTGGTTCAGAGGATTGTTGACAAGGTAGAAAAAAATATAGATGATATAACATTTTACGAAGAATATAAAATGGACGACGCTGAAATTGTCATAGTTGCTTTTGGAGGAGTTTCAAGAGCTGCTAAAAGCGCAATTGACAATATGCGAAATAATAACATCAAAGTTGGTATGTTCAGACCGATTACCATATGGCCGTTTCTTGAAAAACAAATAAGCGCGGTTTCAGAAAAGGCAAAAGAAATTTATGTAGCTGAAATGAACCTTGGTCAATACTTCCTTGAAGTTGACAGAGTGGCAGGCAAAAAATGTCCTGTAAAAAAAATCAACAAAATTACAGGGGAACTTATAACACCTAAGGAAATTACAGATGCTGTTATGGGAGGTAGAGAATAATGAACACTAATTGCAGCGATTTAACAGAAAAGTATTTCAGAGTAAACAGACTGCCTCACATCTGGTGCCCCGGTTGTGGCCATGGAACTTTAATGAACACTGTTGTAAGAGCAATAGACAAACTTGGTCTTAACAAGGATGAAGTTGTTCTTGTTTCAGGAATAGGATGTTCTTCAAGAGCACCTGGATACCTTGATTTCAATACTCTTCACACAACTCACGGAAGAGCTCTGGCATTTGCAACAGGCATAAAGCATGCAAACCCGAAACTTCATGTAATAGTAATCATGGGAGACGGGGACAGTTCTGCCATAGGCGGTAACCACCTCATCCATGCAGCAAGAAGAAACATAGACATCACAACAATCGTGTTCAACAACAACATATACGGAATGACAGGAGGACAATATTCTCCTACAACTCCATATGGAGACTTTGCCACTACTGCACCTTTTGGAAACATTGACAAGCCTTTTGACCTATGCAGCCTTGCACAGGGGGCAGGTGCTACTTATGTGGGAAGAGGTACGGCATACCATGCTCCAATGATGCAGAAGCTTATTGAAAACGGATTGAAAAACAAGGGATTTTCATTTATTGAAGGATTAAGTCTGTGTCCTACTTATTACGGCAGAAAGAACAAAAAAGGAAATGCCGTAAAGATGCACACATTCTTAAAAGACAACTGTGTTGATGTTAAGGTTTTGGAAAAGAATCCTGAAAAGGCAGAAAACAAAATACTTATAGGTGAATTCTACAATAATCCTAAACCTGAGTACACAGAAAGCTATCAGGTTATAATTGACAAATTTCAAAATAAATGAGGAGACTGTTATGTTTGATAAATTAGAATTAAGACTGAGCGGTTCAGGAGGACAGGGAGTAATACTTGCTGCCATCATAATTGCTGATGCTGCCATTGAACAAGGAATAAACGCAATACAAACCCAGTCATATGGACCGGAAGCTAGAGGTGGCTCCAGCAAAGCTGAAGTCATCATAAGCAAGGCTGAAATTAATTTTCCAAAAGTTACTACCCCTAACATTTTGCTGGCTCTTACACAGAATTCATATGATAAATATATTGCAACTTTAGACAAAAATGGTATACTAGTTGTTGACGAAAGTGTTGACATTGTGCATGATGCTCCGTATACAATTTACAGTCTTCCGATTCTTGACACTGCTCAAAATAAGTTAGGAACTCACATGGTTTCAAACATTGTTTCTGTGGGTGCATTGTATGCATTGATAGGAGAAGATGTAATTCACAAGGATATAATGCTGAAATCAATTACAGACAGGGTTCCTCCTGTTACAGTTGACAAGAACATCAGCGCTTTCGAAGAAGGAATAAAACTAATTCGAGGATGACATATGAACAATACAAATGATTTAATCGGTCTTATTAACAGTAATTATCATAAATTCAGCAAAGGTCAAAAACAAATTGCGCAATTCATAATAGACCACTATGACAAGGCAGCATTCATGACTGCTGCAAAGATTGGGGAGACCGTTGACGTAAGTGAATCGACTGTTGTGCGTTTTGCAAGCAGCCTTGGTTATTCCGGATTTCCGGAGCTTCAAAAAGCTTTGCAGGTTCTTATTAAAAACAAGCTTACAACTGTGCAGAGAATCGGTCTTGACGATGATATTGTAAACGACAAGGATAAGCTTCACAAAAAAATAATTAAAAATGAAATGAACAACATGCGCAATATGTTTGAAAACTTTGACATTGAGGCTCTTGACAAGGCGACTGAAATCATAATGAACGCTAAAAAAGTATACATACTTGGTCTTCGTACCTCATCGACGCTGTCAAATTACCTGGGTTTTTATCTTGATGTAATACTTGATAACGTAAAAGTATTAAACAACAGCGGCGTTAATTCTCTTTACGAAGAAATCATACGAATCAAGGAAACAGATGTACTGATTGTAATAAGCTATCCAAGATATTCAAAGATTACAATTGATGCTACAAAATTCATAAAGGAACACAATACAAAAATAGTTGCTATAACTGACACAGAAGCATCTCCCGTATACAACATTGCCGATGTTTCTCTGCTTGCAAAAAGCAACATAGTGTCATTCATAGATTCATTGGTTGGTCCTCTTGCAATGATCAACAATTTGATTATTAACATAGGACTTCAGGAAAAAGATGATATAGTTGAATATTACAACAGGCTTGAACAGCTGTGGGACAACAACAGCATATATCAAAATGATAACAATTAACAACTGTTATTAATAGGGACAATGTTTTTACATTGTCCTTTTTATTGTATTGAATTTCCAAATTTCACTTTAAAAAATTTTGTTGTTATATTTCTAAATTTGTAATATAATAGTAAAGTGTTTAAATATACTTGAAAGGAAAAAAATAATGATAATTGCAATAGACGGACCATCAGGAGCTGGCAAAAGCACTGTTGCAAGACTATTAAGCAGGGAACTTGGTTTTGAATATATTGATACGGGGGCAATGTACCGCGCCCTTGCATATAAGGCATATATCAACAACATAGAAGTTAAAGAAGATACAATAGATGAAATGCTTGAAACAACTGAAGTTGATTATTCTGACAACAAAATATTCCTTGACAAAATGAATGTGGAAAGTTTAATAAGAAGCGAAGAAATATCCATATATGCTTCGAAAATTTCTGCACTTAAAAATGTACGAACTAAAATGGTTGAACTGCAAAGAAATATTGCCAAAAACAAAAA
>NZ_CANG01000013.1:0-14412 GCF_000309315.1 Sedimentibacter sp. B4 | reverse complement strand
TGCTTAATTGCAGCTGCTTGTTCCGTTTAGCCGGCCTGTAGGCTAAAACGGGGCATCATCTAAATCAGGGAACTGCTTAAGGGGGCTTCGACCTTAAGCTGAACAATGGAAGCTAGCCGATACTATAGCCTGACGATAGGCGATAGCTTCTGCAAAATGAAAATTATCGTCTGCACTCGGAGAAAGTCTTTTGGAAATATTTTCGGACGTGGGTTCGACACCCACCGCCTCCATCATTCAAAACCACGACAGAAATGTTGTGTTTTTTTTTATACAAGGATATAACTATTAGAAATATATTTGTTTTCTGGTACAATACACGTTGAGACAGTTGTGTTGATAGAGAAGAAATACTATTCCACAATTTTTCCTTTATTTAACAAAATTATTAGACATGCATAATATATTGTAGACATGCTTAAGTTATTTAACTATTATCATATCAAATAATTGTTAAATTATATTAAGCTTGTTATATATTGAAATATTTTAGAGGTGAAATAATTGAGTATTAAAACACTTGTAAATAATAATATGGGAAATCCCATCCCAGACTATTTTGAAACTGCCAACTGGGCATATACAAAACCAATCAGAAAATTTGTTGATAAACTCCCGGGTTTAGAAGAAATTAATAAAAATGGTTTAGGACAATATATCCCAATTGCAGTTGCAGACACAACTACGTATTCAGATTCTGATTATTATGAAATTGCAGTAGTTGAATTTAAGGAACAAATGCATTCAGATCTGTCCAAAACTACCCTAAGAGGATATGTTCAATTGTCTACAGATGTATTTGAAGGCAAAAAAATCCCTTTATATTATAATGGAACACAAGTTGTAAAAGGTGATGGAACTTTTGCTTATGCAGTGGATGTCCCTCATTATATGGGACCAATGATTGTTGCTAATAAAAACAAGACTGTACGAATAAAATTTTATAATTTGCTTCCTATAGGTACTGACGGAAATTTATTCATACCAGTTGATACTACAGTTATGGGTGCCGGCATGGGACCACTTGAACATGATGCAATGCCAATGGATTACACCCAAAACAGAGCTAATATTCATCTTCATGGGAACAATACAGTGTGGATTAGCGATGGCACACCTCATCAGTGGATAACACCTGCTAATGAAATGACTCCATATCCGCAGGGTGTCAGTGTCAAAAATGTACCTGATATGGATGTCAAAGATAATTCTAACAATGGTATGCAAACTTTATACTATACCAATGCACAAAGTGCAAGGCTGATGTTTTATCATGACCATTCCTACGGTATCACTAGACTAAATGTTTATGCAGGGGAAGCAGCGCCATATATTTTAACTGACGAAGTTGAACAAGATTTAATTAATGGAGATAATTTTTCAGGAGTGAACCCAAACGGAGAAACAGTTCTTCCGGGCCTTGGTATTCCTTTAGTAATTCAGGACAAAACATTTGTTGACAAAGACACAATAACAATAACTGACCCTACCTGGGTATGGGGAACAAACAATACCGATCCTACAAGTGACCTTTGGTATCCTCATGTATACAGCCCGGCACAAAATCCATATGCTGCTGATGGTGTAAACCCATATGGTCGCTGGATGTATGGTCCTTGGTTTTGGCCACCTACAACAAATGTTAAAAACCCGCCAACTGAAAACCCTTATTATATCGATCCCGTAAGCACACCAAATCAGCCGCCTATGACACCGCAAATGCCTTTCCCGTCCATGCCGGGTGAAGCGTTTATGGACACTCCAATTGTAAACGGTACTGCATATCCATATTTAGATGTAGAACCAAAAGCATACCGTTTCCGTATATTAAATGCTGCTGATGACCGTTTCTTTAACTTGCAGCTTTATGAAGCTGATGAGACTAAAATTTCGCCTGATACAGGTTATTCTACTGAAGTAAAAATGATAGAGGTTTGCGGAACACCGGGTATTCCAGCAGATTGGCCACCAGGAATTCCAGATCCTGCTTTAGCGGGACCAAGTTGGATTCAAATAGGAACAGAAGGCGGATTTTTGCCGGAACCTGTTATTATTCCAAACCAGCCCATCACTTGGAACCTTAATGCTACAACATTTAATGCAGGAAATGTAGATAAACATTCCTTGCTTTTAGGAACAGCAGAAAGAGCAGATGTTATTGTAGATTTCTCACAACATGCCGGCAAAACACTTATTTTATACAATGATGCTCCTGCAGCATTTCCAGCAGCAGACATGAGATATGATTATTATACAGGAAATGACGACTTAAGACCAGAAGGCGGTGCACCTCCAACAGATATAGGTAAAGGGCCTAACACAAGAACTATAATGCAAATAAGGGTTAGTAATTCACCTGCTGATGATGCTTATGATTTTGATTTATTAAAAATATATTTAAAAAATCAAGAATTGATAATAAAAAAGGTGTTTTTGAAACAAGTCAGGACACCATTATTATTCCTCAAGCTGCATATAATTCGGCTTATGATGTTAATAATTTACCAGAAGATGCAGCTGATGCTTACGTCCAGCTTCATGAATTTTCTAAAACATTCCGGCCCATAAACAAAGATGGCACACTTTTAGACCCCGTACCACTTAATATAGAACCTAAGGCTTTACAAGACGAAATGGGCGAAGTATATGACTTAGGATACGGTCGTATGAGCGGTATGCTTGGATTAGAATTTCCCGTTACAAGTTCTAATTTCAATCAATTTGTTGTATATGGCTTTGCCAGTCCACCTGTAGAAGTTATTAAAGGCACAAAGGATTTAGATACAACTGTCATAGGCTCATTAGATGATGGCACCCAAATATGGAAGATTACTCACAACGGAGTAGATACCCACACAATTCACACCCACTTGTTTTCAGCACAGCTTATAAACAGGGTTGCTTGGGATGGAGCCATGATACCGCCTGACCCTAACGAATTAGGGTGGAAAGAAACATTTAGGGTAAATCCTTTAGAGCACACAATAATTGCTTTTAGGCCTAATATTCCTGATTTTTCAAAAATACCGTTTAAAGTACCAAACAGCATTCGCTTAATTGACCCAACCATGCCAGAAAATGCAATATTAGAAGGTCCTCCTCCTAATGGCTGGTTTGATCCATTAGGAAACCCAATCAATGAAGTTAGAAACCATAAAGTCAACTACGGTTGGGAATATGTATATCATTGTCACATTTTAGCTCATGAAGAAATGGATATGATGCATTCAGTTGCATTTGCATTACCTCCGGAACCTCCTAGTAATTTAACGGGCACTCTTGTGGGTAATGGCAATAACAGACGTGTTATATTAAATTGGACTTATGACAATATTTATGGCGCTGTTCAAATTGTTCAAAGAAAAATAAATTTAAATGGTCAGTGGACTGATATAGCAATAATCCCTGCTGGCACAACCACATATACAAACGTGGTTGGAAATGCGAAGAATAATTATTACTATCGTATATTTAGCAGGGTAACAGTAGGTGATGAAACTCTTTCTAATTTTCCAACTGTCACTATGAATTCGGATTTTACTAATGAGATTATAATTGCAACAAATATGGAACTGATTCCTAATGCTCCAACAAACTTGACACTAAGAACAATAGCAGGTGGAGTTCGCCTTATTTGGCAGGATAACTCCATAAATGAAACAGCTTTTAAAATTGAACGTTCAGTTAACGGTGGAAACTATAGAGTTATTGGATACAGTATTGGATCAAGTATATATACAGGCACAAGATTCCACACCGACAGAACAGTAACTAGAAACAATGTATATTCTTACAGAGTTGCAGCAACTAACGATTCAGGAACTTCAGATTATTCAAATACTGCAACCATTAATTATTAAAATGAATTGAAATAAATTGAATAAAATTCAAATTAAGATATTGAATAAAAAATATGGCTGTTGATTAGTAATAAAAAATTTTACAATTCAGCAGCCTCTTTTTCTGCATATTCTATTAGACAATAACATAAAGATATTAGCTTTCTTCATATTGATGTGCACACTTTTTAAAATTGGCTTTATTAATTTATTTTTAGAGAGATAAGTTATATATGAAGATTATAATGGAATGACTGATGATTTCGCTTTAGTAACATACCAAATGCTTACTGGTATTAGCACAAAAAATTAATTAAAAATGAAAAAAACAATAATAACATTAATTATGGTAGGATTTCGTGGATTTGCACCTTGCGGTCCGCCTCCATACAATAAAATCACGACATAATTAATGGCTAAACCATTGTTAATAAATGAAAACACAGCAAGTATATGCTGTGTTTTTTTAAAAAATTTAAAGGATATTGTATATATCTTTAAATATTTTATGAGAGCTATATGATATAATTAATAGAATAAAATTAGTTAGGAGAGATTTTTATGCAGTTTATTAAATTAGTAGTAGTTGCTACATTAACTTTCGCTCTTATAATTACAAATACTGCATGTGAGCAGAATTTGAAAATAAAAGATATATCAAATCATCCTGTTGTAGAAAAGCAAAATGTTGTACCTTTGCAATTTAAAGATGTAATTATAGAAAATACTATTAATGAAATAAACGAAAACAAAATTCAAGAGATTTTAAAACAACACAATGTTGGTGATAATAAATTTATTATTTTTATTGATAAAGAAGATACAGATAACTTTCATGGTGGTGTGATTATAGGTAACAAAATATATGATTTTGGAATAGTGTCTATGATTGGAAATTTAGATGACTTGTATTCGTTACAAGAACTAGATATTTACGAAAAACGCCTGGTGAAAATTCAAGGAGCTATGGGCGCAAATTATGCACCAACTAATTATTACCTTATTGATAATAATGTACCACAATTATTTTTACACACAGAAGGCCATACACAGGAGTTAGACATAGATAAGGATGGGGTTAAAGAAATTGTTACATCGGTACCTGGAGGGGTTACTACATCTATAGAAATTTATGAGTATAATAATGAAAAATTTTCGATGGTTGATATTAATGAAACTTTAAAAGCAGTATCTGTTTATTTAGAAGATAATAGTATTATTAATGTCTATTTTAATGACCAGCAATCTAATTCAATAAAATTTGAATATACTGAAAATGAGTTAAGAGAAATTTTCTCTATTATTTGATTAGTTTGAAAGGTTATCTAACTTAGTGGATTTACACCTTGTGGTCCCCTTCATTAAGTATGCTGCTGACGCTGAAAACTGTAACAATTAATGATGAACAATGAACAATTAAAGTATACAGCCAGGAAAATTGCCGTATACTTGTATTATTCAATGTTCATTTTTGTTTTTTGCTCTTTATGGTAGAAAATTGACCGTTCTCATTGAAAAAATGGTATAATCTGTTTGTAGTTATAAAAAATATATTGTGACTAAACTGAATTGATAAAGGAGCATATTGTGAAACCAATTTTAATTGTTGCACCTCATACTAAAATTGAATATACAGCAAGAAAAGCAGCAGATAATTATGATGATGTTACGGTCAAGCTGGCATTGCTTGATTCTGCTGCTGAAGTAGTTAAGGAAGCAGAAAAAAACGGTGTAGAAGTAATAATATCAAGAGGCGGTACTGCCAATCTTATTAAAAAAACTGTCCCTTCAATTCCGGTAATTGAAATAAAGGTTTCGCCATATGATCTGTTTAATGCTATAAATATTGCAAAAAAGTACGGAAAGAATATTTATATCATTGGATTTAAAAATGTAATAGACCAGGTTCAAATCCTTGGCCCGATTTTAGATATAAACATAAATGCCTATCAAATGGAAAACGAAGAAGACGGGAAACGATATATAAGGAATTTAGTAAACTCAGGCGAAAAAGTTGATGCCATTCTAGGCGGAACATTAGCTGAAAACTTAGCTTTAGAATATAATATACCAACTGTTTTTCTGGAAACAAGCACTGCAGCAATTGATACAAGTATTAAGGAAGCAAAAAGGATTTTAAGAGCAACACGTAATGAAAAAGAGAAATCAGAACGATTTAAATCAATTTTGCAATATATTAATGAAGGTGTTGTTTCAATTGACAGCGATGGAAAAATTACTACATTTAATTCAGCAGCCAGAAAGATAATGAACACTAAAAATAAAGAAGTAATAGGAGTACCTATTAATGAGATAACAAGCAATACAAAACTAATTGAAGTTATGGAAGAAAATAAGCCTATTTTAGGGCAGATTTTACTCATGGGAAAAACTCAGGTTCTTGCCAACATACTTCCTATTGTCATAAAAGATAAAACCGTTGGAGCTGTTGCAACTTTTCAAGATATATCTAAAATACAGGAATATGAGCAAAGAATCAGGGCTAAGCTTTTAGATAAAGGTCATGTTGCAAAGTATAGTTTTTCAGATATTATAGGTAATAGTGATGCAATGATAAAAGCTATAGAAAAAGCTAAAAAATATGCCGATAACAATGGTACCATATTAATTACAGGAGAAAGCGGTACAGGAAAGGAAATGTTCGCACAGAGCATACATAAAGAAAGTCCGAGAAAAAACGGACCATTTGTGGCTGTAAACTGTGCTGCCATACCCAAGACGCTTTTAGAAAGCGAGCTTTTCGGATATGAGGAAGGTGCGTTTACCGGCGCCAGGAGAGCAGGAAAAAATGGTCTCTTTGCTGAAGCGCATGGCGGAACAATTTTTTTGGATGAAATCGCAGAAATTGACATTGAGTTGCAGTCGAGGTTGTTGAGGGTGCTGCAGGAAAGAGAAATAAGGCCCGTCGGTTCAACAAAAGTAATACCAATAGATATACGTATTATTGCTGCTACTAATAAAAATCTTCTTGAACAGGTAGAACAAGGAGCATTTAGAAGTGATCTTTACTACAGATTAAATATTTTAAAACTAAAAATTCCTGCTTTAAGAAATAGAAATGGCGATATTGATTTGCTAAGTAAATATTTTGTAAATAAAATTTCTGCAAAATATAGTAAAGATGTAAAATTATCAAATAAGGTCATAGACAAATTAAAAATCTATGACTGGCCTGGAAACATAAGAGAACTTGAAAATGTTATTGAGAGTCTTGTAGTGCTCTGTGATGATATAATTACAGAAAATGATTTAGAAGAATTGATGGACCAGGAACAAGTTACAGAACAAAACTATTTTTTCATTGATGAAAATGCAGAAACCCTCGAAGATATTAAAAAGAAATACATTTTAAAAATTTTATCCCAATGTGACAACAATCAGACTTTAGCAGCAGAAATACTGGGAATAAGCCGTACGCATTTATGGCGTCTTATAAATAATTATCACTATAATTTAAATTAAATTTCAACTGTTACATAATGTAATTGACAAAATTACATTATGTAACAGTTTTTTTATTTTTGAATCATCCAAAAACTGAAAGATAAGCAAATTTAGCCCTTTTAAAAGTTGGCACGTATTTTGCTGAATAACAAGTGTAAATGTTTTTATTTATTAATTTATTAATCACATGGAGGAATATCAATGCATGCTATTGAAAAAATCTTAGCTAAGGCAGCTGGGAAGGCAAAGGTAGAAACAGGTGAAGTTGTTAATTGTAAAATAGATTTTGCTGAAATCAACGATCTTTACCTGCAAACAATATACTCTTTTTATGAAATGGGAGGCATGAAAGTCTGGGACAATGAAAAAATTGCCTTTGTTTTCGATCATTACTCTCCGGCTCCAACTATACAGACAGCTCAAAATCATAAGGAGATGAGGGCTTTTATAAAGGAACAAAATTTAAAATATCATTTTGATATAAATAAAGGTGTATGTCATCAGGTTATGCCGGAAGCAGGGGTAGTTTGGCCAGGGATGATTCTTGTAGCAACTGATTCCCATACTACTACTCATGGAGCTTTTGGAGCATTTGGAACAGGTCTTGGAGCTACGGATATGGCAACAGTTTTAATTTCAGGTGAACTTTGGTTCAGAGTACCTGAAATAATAAACATTGAAATAAATGGAAAGATTCAGAACGGCGTTTACGCAAAAGATGTTATTCTTTATATATTAGGACAGCTAAAGGCAGATGCAGCAGTATACAAGGCCATAGAATTTTCAGGAAGCTATATTGATGAATTGGGAGTTGCTGAAAGAATGACAATCTGCAATATGGCAGTAGAAATGGGGGCTAAAACATCTTATATAAAGCCAAATGACAAGGTGTTAAAATATCTGAGTGAAAGAACTACTCATGACTTTGAAATTCATGAAACAGATGATGACTTCGAGTATTCAGAAACTCATGTTTTTGATGTAAGCGAATTATCTCCTCAGCTTGCTGTTCCCCACAGTGTTGACAATGTGTACAAAGTAGAAGATGTTAAGAAGATTAAGGTTGATCAGGCTTTCATCGGATCTTGCACAGGAGGAAGATTAGAAGATATAAAAGAAGCTTATAAAATTCTTAACGGTAAAAAAATACATCAGGATACAAGGTTGATTGTTATACCTGCATCAACAGAAGTTTACCAAAATGCCATAAAACATGGTTATGTACAGTCACTTTTGGAAGCAGGGGCAACATTTACAGCCCCTGGCTGCGGACCATGTTTAGGAACTCATGCAGGTCTTATTGCCGATAAAGAAGTATGTATAACTGCTACAAACCGTAACTTTCCAGGACGTATGGGAAGCACAGGAGCACAAATATACCTTGCATCACCTGCAAGTGTAGCAGCTGCAGCACTGAAGGGCCATATTACAGACGTCAGAGAAGTAATTAAGGAGGCAGAACAAAATGCGTAAAGAAATAACAGCGAAAGCTTTTGTTTTCGGAAAAAATATTGATACAGACCAAATATATCCTGGAAGATTTGTTGAACTTGTAAATCCTGCGGATATTGCAAAGCATTGTTTAGAAGGTGCGGATCCAACTTTTGTAGAGAGAGTATCTCCAGGAGATATTGTAGTTGCCGGTACAAACTTTGGATGTGGTTCAAGCCGTGAACATGCAGCTATTACATTGCTGCACACTGGTGTCAGCGTAGTGCTTGCTGAATCATTTGCCAGAATTTTTTTTAGAAATGCTATTAATTTAGGTATTCCTCTAATGATGGTTCCAGGAATCAGTGAAAAGGTAAGTGATGAAGATACATTAGAAATTAACCTTGAAACCGGAGTAGTCCTAAATAAAACTACAGGAGTTTCTCTGCAAGGTCAGAAAATATCAGATTATACAATGGACATTTTAGAAAACGGCGGAATTAAACCATTATTCAAAAAGAAAACAGAAAATATGTATAATCAAAATGATTTAAGTTAAAACTATAAAATAAGGACAAATAATTCAGTAATATTGAATTCAAAGCTTTTATTGTCTTTATTGCAAAAAAATTATAGAAATCAGTAAATAGGACTGTGGCTTACTGCCACGGTTCTTTTTATACCATGAACCATAATGTAAAGACAGTAATTGTAATAATAAAAGATTATTTTAAAACTTGTATAACTATGTTATAATAAACGAAAAATATTAAATTACATGGTGATAATATGTTGTTGGATAGCTGGATTAAAACATTATTTGATAATTTGTATGATGGCATTTTAATTATAGATACTGATGAAATTGTGAAATACATCAATTATTCCTATACGAGAATTACTCATGTTGCTTATGATGACATTGTGGGTAAGCGTCTTAGAGATGTGAGGCCAGGAGCAAGGCTTCATAATGTATTAAAAGATAAAAAACAAATTGTTGGAGCAATAAGAGAAGAATTTGGAATTCAATATTCTGTTAACATGTCTCCAATATTTGAAGATTCAGAAATTATAGGTGCTGTTTCTGTTGTAAGCAATCTTGAAGACATATATAAATTGTACCAGGATATAGATAAATATAAAACAAAATTGAAAACACTGGAAAATAAAATTAATGCCATACAAAAGGCAAAATATAATCTAAGCAGCATAATTTCTCAAGATATAAATTCATTGCAGATTAAAAGCACAATTAAAAAAATAGCAAAAAAAGATATTACAGTTTTAATTTATGGGGAGAGCGGTACCGGAAAAGAATTGTATGCACAGGCCATACATAATGAATCAAACAGATTAGACGGACCGTTTATAGCAGTAAACTGCGCTTCTTTTCAAGGAAGTTTACTGGACAGCGAACTATTTGGATATGATGAGGGCTCATTTACAGGAGCAAAACGCGAAGGTAAAATGGGTTTATTTGAAGCAGCTAAAAACGGAACCATATTTTTAGATGAAATTTCTGAAATGGATATGGAAGTTCAGACTAGGCTGTTAAGAACATTGCAGGAAGGCACAATAAGACGAATAGGCAGCATAAATGAAATAAATATAAATACAAGGGTCATAGCAGCCACAAATAAAAAATTAGAGGACTTGATTAATGAAGGTAAGTTCAGGCAGGATTTATATTACAGAATATCTGTTTTTCCCATCAATATACCGCCATTGAGAGAAAGAAGAGGAGATATACTGCCTCTTGTGAATCATTATTTAATGAGTCACAAAAACGATTTGAAAATGGACATAATTTTAAGTAAAGATACTGAATCTTTATTATACAATTATGATTGGCCGGGGAATATAAGGGAGCTAAAAAATACTATAGAGTTTGCAGTTAACATGATGGATGGAAATGAAATAAAAGTAAATCATCTCCCCACAAGGATACAGTATTCTCAAAAGGATGTTGAAGTAAAAATAGATAGATTAAGCAATAAAATACAAGAATTAGAAAAGCAGGAAGTAAATAAGGCGTTAAAATTGTTTGGAAATGACATTGATGGAAAAAGAAATGCTGCGAAAGCTCTTGGCATTTCTCTTGCTACTCTTTACAACAAATTAAAATAAATAAAAAAGTATTTCGTAAGGAATATTCAGGTTCATGACTAAGTAATTTATATTAATTAATATTGGCAATTGTCGTTGATCTTGAAATCTAAGTTCGTAGGGGAGAGCCTTGTGCTCTCCCGCACATAACAACTTTTTTGAATTAATAGCTCCGGGCGGACACGAGGTCCGCCCCTACGGGTCAATAGTCTGAGTATTCCGGTAAGGAATATTTTTTTGTTTCTAATATTTTAGAAATTATTTCTAAAATATTAGAAATCGATAGAATTGCTTTCTGTTTAACAATTATTGACAAAAGATTATCAATGTGATTTAATAAATTTCTAAAATATTAGAAACGATAAATGATGATAATATTTAATTGTTGAATTTTCAATATAAAATTATATATTTTTTTGGCATTGGTTTTGCATATATGTTTATTGTAAAAAAATAAATTATTTTTGGAGGAAAATATGTTAGCAGTTTTAGGTTTTTTATCAGTTATACTTTTACTTGTTGTCGTAATGACAAAAAAGTTATCACCGACGGTTGCTCTAATTGCTGTACCCAGCATAATGGCTTTTATCGGTGGTTTTGGATTTAAAGATGTTGGAACGTTTATTACTGATGGAATAAAGACTATATCCCCAACAGGAGTCATGTTTATATTTGCAATATTATTCTTTGGAATACTTAGTGATGCAGGAACATTTGATCCAATAATACAAAAAATACTCAAGTTGGTTGGAAGTGATCCGGTTAAAATTGCAGTTGGTACAGCAATTTTAGCAATGTGCGTACATCTTGACGGTTCAGGAGCAGTAACATTTATAATAACAATTCCAGCTCTTCTTCCTTTATATGATGCTGTAGGAATTAGCAGAGTTACGCTGGCAACTGTTGTAGCACTTGCTGCAGGTACAATGAACATGGTGCCTTGGGGCGGTCCTACCATAAGAGCAGCCACATCTTTAAATGCTCCAATAAATGAGCTGTTTAATCCTATGCTGGTGCCTCTTTTGGCAGGTTTGATTACTGTCCTTGTTATTGCAGTCTTTCTTGGTAAAAGAGAAAAGAAAAGAATTGGCGAAATTAGCATAGCCAATTTGGACAATCTTGATCTGAACGGGATGAATAAAGAAGTAGATGAGAAAAAATTAAGTTTGAAAAGACCTAAGTTATTTCTTGTAAATATAATTTTAATTGTTGCTGCTATTGCTGTAATGATATCAAATTTATTGCCGCCACAGGTAACATTCATGTTTGCATTTTGTATAGCCATAGTTATCAACTATCCAAATGTTAAGTTGCAAAGAGAATTAATTGATGCTCATGCAAAAGAAGCATTGATGATGGCAAGTGTATTATTTGCAGCCGGAGCATTTACAGGAATAATGAAAGGTTCTGAAATGATAACTGCTATGTCTGAAACTATTGTTAATCTTATACCAACTGCCATGGGTAGATTTATTCCGCTTATAGTAGGTATTGCCTCAATGCCGTTAAGTTTGTTGTTTGATCCTGATTCATTTTATTTTGGAGTATTGCCTGTTCTTTCCAGTGCAGCAAATCAATTTGGCATAGATCCGTTAATGGTGGGAAGAGCATCAATAATAGGACAAATGACAACAGGTTTCCCAATAAGCCCATTGACAGCAGCAACATTCCTTTTGGTAGGATTGACAGGGGTAGACCTTGGAGATCATCAGAAGAAAACTATTCCGCTAGCATGGCTGGTTACAATTGTAATGCTTATAGTATCTATAGCCATCGGAGTAATAGCACTCTAATATATTAAATTGATACAATAAAAATGCTCAAGATTTTATTTTCTATACTTAATGCGTTGAGCAAATTAGAAAGGATATAATAATGAAAAAGATAAGAGTAGGAAGCGGAGCCGGATATGCAGGCGATAGGCTTGAACCAGCCTTAGAGCTCATGGAAAGGGGAAATCTTGATTACATTAGTTTTGAGTGCCTGGCTGAAAGAACAATAGCAATTGCACAGCAGCAAAAGTTAATGGATCCTAAAAAAGGTTATAATGGACTTCTTGAACACAGAATGGATAAAGTGCTTCCATTGGCATATAAAAATAAAATTAAAGTTATTACAAATATGGGGGCTGCCAATCCTCAGAGCGCAGTTGATGTAATATGCAAAATGGCTGAAGAAAAAGGACTGAAAGGATTAAAGGTTGCAGGAGTTTATGGCGATGATTTCTTCAATCAGCTTAATAAATATCAGGATGCAACAGTCTGGGAGACAGGCAAGCCACTTTCTGAGCTGGACGGTGAAGTTGTTTCTGCCAACGTCTACATGGGCATAGATGGAATAGTTGAAGCGCTGAAAAATGGTGCTGACATTATTGTAACCGGAAGAGTATCAGACCCTGCATTGTTTCTGGCACCACTGGTATATGAATTCGGCTGGGATATAAATAACTATGACCTGATGGGTAAGGGTACATTAGTTGGTCATCTGCTTGAATGTGGAGGCCAGTCTGCTGGTGGATACTATGCGGAACCAGGAAAAAAAGATGTTGAAAGACTGTGGGAGCTGGGATTTCCATTAATTGAGGTTAGCGAGAACGGTGATTTTATCATAACTAAAGTTGAAGGTTCAGGCGGAGTAGTCAACAAGGACACTTGTATAGAGCAGATGATATATGAAATTCACAATCCTAAAGAATATTTGACTCCAGACTGCATAGCAGACTTCTCAAATGTTACATTTATAGACATAGCAAAAGATGTTGTTGAAGTTAAGGGTGCAACTGGTAGAGCAAAACCTCAAACATTGAAGGCAAGTCTAGGATACAAAGATTGCTTCATTGGCGAAGGAGAAATATCTTACGGCGGTCCAGGCTGCTTAGAAAGAGCAAAGCTTGCTGCAGAGATAGTTGAAAAAAGCTTGAGTTGACAAATGTAAAATATGATGAAATAAAAATAGATTTCATTGGAATAAATAGCATTTATAAAAATCAAAACAGAGTATATCAGACTCCGGAAGAAATAAGACTGAGAATTGCTGCCAGAACAAAGACAAAGTATGATGCAGTCCAGATAGGTAATGAGGTTGAAACGTTGTATACAAACGGACCTGCCGGAGGTGGCGGAGCCACTAAGACAGTTAGTGAAATTGTATCGGTAGCTTCAGTATTAATCAACAGAAATGATGTAGAAGCTAAGGTAATATACAAGGAGGTATTATAATGAAGTTATGGGAGATAGCGCATTCAAGAACTGGTGATAAAGGCAATATTTCAAATGTTTCTCTTATAGCATATGATATAAAAGACTATGAATTATTGAAGGAAAAAGTAACACCGGAAGTAGTAAAACAATGGTTCAAAGAAATTGTCAAAGGTGAAGTTGTAAGATATGAACTGCCTCAGTTAGGAGCAATGAATTTCGTAATGTATGACGCTCTTGGGGGCGGTGTTACCAGATCTCTCGCTTTGGATAAACATGGGAAAAGCTTAAGTTCATATTTGTTGGATATTGATATATAAAATTAAAACGAAGTTTGTTATGCAAACTTCGTTTTTTATATATTAGGAAAGTTC